>NZ_CP145886.1:3172500-3472500 GCF_038049935.1 Rossellomorea sp. y25
AATTCTTTCGCATCCAGGGTTTTCTTCATCGCTTCAGGCAGCACGTCTTCCCGTACTAAATAAAACTTGCCTTCTTGAAATTTTTTCCCCAATGACTATTCCTCCAATTGTCTAGCTACAGAGACCAGAGGGTATGATCAAGCCTCTCTGAGTACCGCTTTCGCTTTCTATTGTAGAGCATTGGCGGCTTATCCTTGACCACCATAGCTTTTCTGTCATCCAGCTACGGCACCTGTCTCTCGAGGTCATAAGTCAAGCGCCTCCGCTTTTCTGTCCGAAATAGATGAAGGATGAAACTTAATCTACAAATTCGAATTCATATTTTAACAGGCGGATTGTGTCACCGTTCTCGGCACCACGCTCACGAAGGGCTTCATCCACACCGTACGAACGAAGCTGTCTTGCGAATCGTCTCGTAGAATCTTCCCTTGAGAAATCGGTCATTTTGAATAATCTCTCAATTTTCGCACCGCTGACAACGAATGTTCCATCAGGATCACGAGTGATTTCGAATTCTTTCTCTTCTTCTTCATGCTTGTAAACAACACGGTGGATGCCTGTTTCTTCTTCTTCATGAATAGGGAATTCAGAAGTCGTTTCCACTTTATCGGCTACAGCATATAGAAGCTCACTCAGGCCTTGACGCGTAACAGCCGAGATCGGGAACACAGGGTAATCTTCCTGAAGTTTTTCTTTGAAGATCTTCAGATTCTCTTCTGAATCAGGCATGTCCATTTTATTCGCAACAATGATTTGAGGTCGCTCCGTTAAACGAAGATTGTATTGCTTAAGCTCTTCATTGATCGTCAGGTAATCCTCGTATGGATCTCTTCCTTCCATTCCACTCATATCGATCACATGGACAATGACACGCGTACGTTCTATATGACGCAGGAATTGGTGACCGAGTCCGACGCCTTCATGGGCTCCTTCAATCAATCCAGGCAAATCGGCCATAACGAAACTTCTGCCATCTCCCGTTTCAACCATCCCTAAATTCGGAACGATGGTAGTGAAATGATAGGAAGCAATTTTCGGCTTAGCTGCTGAAACGACTGAAAGCAAAGTGGATTTTCCGACACTCGGGAATCCTACCAATCCAACATCGGCCAGAAGCTTTAATTCCATTACGATATATCGCTCTTGTCCAGGCTCCCCTTTTTCAGAAAGCTCAGGAGCTGGGTTGGCAGGCGTAGCGAAACGGGAATTCCCTCTTCCACCCCGGCCACCTTTCGTAATCACGGCACGTTGACCATGCTGCACCAGGTCCGCAATCGTTTCACCTGTGTCATCATCCTTCACGACTGTTCCAGGTGGAACTTTGACAACCATATCTTCCGCATTGCGTCCATGCTGATTCTTACTCATCCCGTGCTCTCCACGAGGTGCCTTGAAATGACGTTGATAGCGGAAATCCATTAAGGTTCTTAAACCTTCATCCACTTCGAAAATAACGTCTGCACCGTGACCGCCATCTCCTCCGGCGGGACCACCTTTAGGTACATATTTCTCACGACGGAAGGCAACCATACCGTTTCCGCCGTCACCACCCTTTGTATAAACCTTGACCTGATCTATAAACATACTTTCACTCCTAACTTATCCGTGCAATAGTTGAATTTCCGCCTGTATTGAGGCGACTATCCAGCCATTACATGAATGACAAGAACCTCTTCTTGAAGCTGTTCTATTTCTATATTTTCTCCGTTTGATTGTTGATCTTTAATCCAGTCTTCTACCACGCTCGTACTCTTTAGTATACCTGTGAAATCAAATATCAAACGGGAATGTTCTTTTGTAATGTTCAGTAAGATGGATAATTGATTCTCTACATTGTTCATTACATTTGATTCAAGGAATTCCAGAAACTCCTTGCACCAGTTGTAAAGTCTTCGGTCTTCAAGCCCGTGTGCGGACTCCAATTGAAGTACTTCAAAATCCAGCTTAATCAAATGTCTTGACCAATTATATGTTAATATCCACTCTGCCAATAATGGAAGTTTTAAATTCGATAGCTTTGATTCATTTTGTGCAACAAGGACCATTTCTTCAATCACTTGCTTCGCCCGCTCCACACGATCAAGATCCAGGTTACCTTTAATTAATTGCAGATCATTCATCCAGTCGTGACGAGCATGTCGTAACGCCTCGACTACACCCCAATTTTCGCTCATAATCTAACTCCTATACTTTAAGTGCTTACCTGTAAGTATATCAAAGATGGGACTGGTGCGTATATCGTTTCTGTAAAATTGATGGGGTGAATGAAAATCGGTTGGAATGCTTGATTTCAAGGGATTGAAAATATATCCTTAGTTTTGAAAATAAATGGGTGGAAGTTGAAAATAAAATTCGATTTTTGAAAATATATGGTGTGAATTTGATAATAAAATGCAAAAGTTGAAAATAAATCACTTTTTCCATCTCTTTTATGCATGATTTCCCTAGGATTCAAAGCTTATTCTCAACGAATGTTTCACTTATTTGGAATAAATTCATACAGTCACTCAAAAATTCTTCGCGTTTAGATAAAAATTGGAAGTCGATAATAAAATGGTCGAATTCGATAATATATTCGAAAAGTCGATTATAAACAGGTCAAAGTCGATAATATATGTCTCAAACTCGATAATATATCACCCAAAGTCAATCATAAGAATACCGGACCCGTTCATACCTGAGCCAAACTTCCTCAAATTCAACGATACACTTGCAATTTCAGCAAAACGAACGCAAAATCAACATTTTTTCTTCTCAAATACAACTCTTTACCCATATATAAGCGCACTACATAACCTATACAGTACCAAAAACCGAGCCCGCACCCATATCCCTAAAAAAATAAAACTCTAACCGAAAGTCGGTTAGAGTTTTCGTTAAAGATATGCGATTAAGCTTCATTCGCAACTGGGTATACGCTCACTTTTTTCTTGTCACGACCCATGCGTTCGAAACGAACAACACCGTCGGTTTTAGCGAAAAGTGTATCGTCGCCACCACGGCCGACGTTTAGGCCTGGATAAATTTTCGTACCGCGTTGACGGTAAAGAATTGATCCACCAGTAACCATTTGACCGTCTGCACGCTTAGCACCAAGACGCTTTGAGATAGAGTCACGACCATTTTTAGTCGAACCTACTCCTTTTTTAGACGCAAAAAACTGAAGGTCTAATCTTAACATCTGTTCCACCTCCTACTTTTTGAAGGTTATTTTAATAAAATCACTATAGTCTCTTTCAATCGTTTGGAGGCTGATAAGCATGCTATTAAGTAGCAGCTGAATCTTGCTCTCTGTTTCTTCCGGAAGATCATCAGGGATGACACAGCGAAGAAATCCACCATCAGAGGATTGCTCAATGGCCGGTTCTACACCCGTTAACGCCATAATGGCATTAATACTGCCGAATGAAACAGCAGAAGCACCTGCACAAACAATGTCTTGCCCATTTTCGGCAAAATCAGCATGTCCATCCATTGAGAAAGAACGGATTCTTTTCCCCGATGAACGCTCTACGTAAACGTTAATCATGTCATCACGCCTTACGCGTTGATTTCGTCAATGACAACTTTAGTGTAAGGTTGACGGTGACCTTGCTTACGACGGTAGTTCTTTTTCGCTTTGTATTTAAATACTACAAGCTTTTTCGCGCGGCCTTGTTTTTCAACTTTCGCTGTTACAGTAGCTCCATCCACTAAAGGACTTCCTACTTTCACATCGTCACCACCAACGAATAGAACCTTGTCAAAAGTTACCGTATCGCCTTGCTCTGCGTTCAACTTTTCGATGTAGATTGCTTGACCAGCTTCTACACGGATTTGCTTACCACCTGTTTCGATAATTGCGTACATAATCGCACCTCCTTATAAACTCAGACTCGCCAATGACAGGTGTTGGATCACTCCACACTTTTGTACCTGTAATGAGCGGTTGTAGCACGGGTGCTACAATCAATAACATTAGAATCCTATCATAAAATTTGATGTACTGTCAATAACAATCACGAAATTCATATAATCTTTGTTACATGGTAATGAGGATGATCATGGGCGATTACTTTTATTGTGATCTTTTTACTCAACGCCTTTTCCAATCTTTGAAGATGGACATTCTGTTTTCCAGAAAAAACAGCTGCGACTTCCCGGGTCGCTTCCACTTCAATTTCGGAACCATCCTTCCCCTGCATTTCCCACAGTTCCCGTTCAAGCTGAAATGCCAGCGTCTCCGGCGTCATTTCCCTTCCTGTACCATGACATACCGAGCAAGGACGGGTCAAGTAGGCAGAAAGGGGCTGACGGGTCCTTTTTCGCGTCAATTCAAGAATGCCAAGGGAAGTGAAGCCTACAATCGTCGTGCGCTGCTTATCCGATACCAACGCATCAGAAAGTGCATCCATCACTTCCTTTTTGTGGCTTTCCTTTTTCATATCGATAAAATCAATTAAAATCATGCCGCCCAAATTACGGAGTGCGAGCTGCTTCGCCATTTCTTTTGCTGCTGATTTATTGGTTTGTAAAATGGTTTGCTCTAAATCGTCTTTACCCGTAAACTTACCGGAATTCACATCCACGACGGTCATGGCTTCTGTAGACTCAATGACGAGAAATGCCCCTTTATCAAGCCATACCACTTTTTTCAGTGCGTTCTCCCAAGCAGGGGCAACGTGATAATGACGAAAGATATTTTCATGACCCTGATAGAGTTCAAAGGTCCACTTATCTTTGATCCCGTGTCCGCTCATTTCCTCTAAATGAAGAAGGCTATCATAGTCATCGACCACAATTTTTCCTCCACTCCCCTTTTTCATTTGTTCAAGGAGATCTTCATGGAAAGTGTCCTGTTGCGATAAGAGTGAGGGGCATTTGGCTCTAAGAGATACCCGATGCAGACTTTCATATCGTGAACGTAATGACACGAGCTCCTCCTGTAACACTGCTTCTCCCGCTTCAGCAGCATCGGTACGCATGACAATGCCTTCTTCAGGCTTCTTCCACTCGTTCCCTAAGCGTCGTAATACCTTCCTGTTCTCTTCATCCACTTTTTTAGACACCGCCACGTAGTACCCTTGTGGCATGTACACAAGATGATTCCCTCTCAGCTCAATAACGGCCGTCAACCTTGCACCCTTCGTTCCAATTTCGTCCTTCATGACCTGCACGATGATTTTTTGACCTTCATGAACGCACTTCCCGATTGGTGTAGGAATGCTGCCAGTATGATACGCCTCGACGTTTTGCGGAAAGTCCTTTTCATGCAGATAGCCGTTTTTACCGTGACCAAAATCTACAAATGCTGCACCCAGTCCCTTTTGAACTTTAATGACTCTTCCCAAATAAATATTGCCCGTCAACGTTTCTTCGCCGGGCTGATATGTATGTAAACCTATGATTTCATTATTCGATCGGTATACCCACCGTTTTTCCCTGCTTTTACTATGAACAATTATTTCTTCCACAGCGGAAACCCCTTTTCTACAAAAAAAGTCATAAGAAAAAAGGGTTGAACCCAACCCTTTTATTAGTATGACCTTACTTTATACAGTTCCTCTTCATTCGTCAATAAAGGTAGAGAAGATCTTTCGTTTTGGCAGAGGTCATCTTTTCAGCGAAAAAGGCATGGAGGATCTCGTTTTCATCAAGCTTCCCCACTTCGATTCCTTTTTCGAATACAACCAATGGATGCTTCACTCCACGTTGAAATCTCTCTACTACCGTTAGAATCGAATCCTCCCCTTCGATGGGGAGGGGCTTCAATTCTACGAATTGATGACTCTTGCCGTAATACCTTTCTAACAAAAACTTCATAAACGCATATCGTCTCTGTTTCCAGTCCACCCAAAGGGAGAAATAGAGGAACGAAAGAACAATCCAAAGATTCAAATGAAGGGGAGCGGTTATGAGAACAATCAAATGAAACACTAATAATAAGCCAAATGAAAAGAGAAGCGTGTACTCATACGCTCTCAGATAATTAAACTTCGTGGCTAATAATAAAGAAACCATCTTCCCTCCATCCAATGGCCAGATGGGAAGGAGGTTAAATAATAGTACCATCATATTTAATTGAAGAAAAAGTGAGAAGGTTTCCTGGCTGATGACGCCTGTGCCCAAGAGCCCCCACCCTAAGGCAATCAGCCAAATATGCTGCAGGGGACCTGCTGCCACCACCCAGAACTCTTCCCGCAGTGAACGGTTTCCATGTTCATCCATCTCGGCAACGCCGCCAAATGGTAACAGTGCAATTCTCTTCACTCTCCAGGAAAAATAATGCGCCATCAATCCGTGCCCCAATTCATGAATGGTAATGATGATCAGAAGCAGAATCAGCTCAAAAAAGTGAGCTGTCATAATGGCTATGGCAATGACAAGCCAAAGCAAAGGGTGAACATAAAATTTTTTCATAAGTGTAATGATATTAGTCAAATGACATCACCTGTATCGGGTCGATAAATGTATCACCCATTTTTATCGCAAAATAAAACTCTCCTGTCACATCGTTCTGACTGCTTGTGGAAACCTTGCCTACAAGAGATCCCTTTTCAATCGATTCATACTGTTTCACATCAATTGACTCAAGATGGCCATACCAGGATTCTGATTTGTCTGCATGTTGAATGACGACTGTGTTCCCAAGCTCCTCTTTCTTACCTGCAAATATAATCAAGCCCCCCTTCATAGCTGCCACATCTTCACCTAAACCCGTTTGAAGCATGATTCCTTGTCCATTTGTTTTAAAATTCTCAACGACCTTCCCTGCCGCAGGTACGGCATATTCAGCACTTTGCGTTGAAGAGGATTCTTTCTTTGTATTACTGGCAGGTAATAAGGCTAATGGTTTTCCGAATTGATCCTCATACCACGTGGAAATGGCGGCAAATTGAAACTCTGTATCCATGGTTTTCGTGACAATTGATTTCGCCTCATTGAATACAGGTGAAGGACTCTTAAACATAATGGCCGTCACCAATACCATGATTCCGGCTCCAAGAATTTTTAGCATAAAGGTTTCCTTTTTAAACAAAGGATGCACTCCCTCAGGTGGCGGTCCGCCTTCAAAGCTTGTCTGGCGTTCCATTCCATAACGCTCCTCGTCCGATAGGAGGAAGTATGAAGGGTTCTGGCCTGAATTCGTTCTCTTTCGTTTCGCTATCCGCTTACGTATTTCATCCGCACGATTCCCCATGTACACCATTCCTTTTTATAAGGTATTGTTTCTTAACGTTTGGTTCATTTCTTGATGCATCACCCTATCCCGGAGTGATTCTATACTAATGGTTCTGTGTTCATGATGATGGACAAGGGATGTTAGATCCATATAAAAAGAGGTCCATTCGATTACACATGATTTGCTACAATGTATGACTTGTCCTTTAAGAATATTCATGGGGAGAATAAAAAAAGTCCCGGCAAAACGCACTATGCGCTTTACCGGGACTGATCATTATGCTTTTACACCGAACAACTTTTTAATTCTCGAAAAGACTCCAGCCCGTTCTTCTTCCAAGGACTGTAACGGAACAGATTCACCCAAAATTCTTCTGGCAATATTCCGGTAGGAAATAGAGGCTTTGCTTGTTGAATCAAGAGCGATCGGCTCACCTTTATTGGAAGATTTGATCACATTATCGTCATCGGCTACGATTCCAAGAAGGTCGATGGAAAGATGGGCTGTAATTTCATCCACATCCAACATTTCACCATTTTTCATCATATGATTGCGAATGCGGTTAATGACGAGTTTAGGCGGTTCAATATTCTCTTTTTCGAGTAAACCGATAATCCGATCCGCATCCCTAACAGCAGAAATTTCAGGTGTCGTGACGACAATCGCACGATCAGCACCTGCTACAGCGTTCTTATACCCCTGCTCAATTCCCGCAGGACAATCTATGATGATATAATCATAGTCTTGCTTTAAATCCAATACTAGCTTTTTCATTTGTTCAGGGTTAACAGCGGATTTATCACTTGTTTGTGCAGCTGGCAGTAAAAATAGTTTGTCTTCGAAACGCTTGTCTTTTACTAGAGCTTGATGTACTTTACAGCGGCCCTCTACAACGTCTACTAAGTCATAAATGATTCTGTTTTCGAGTCCCATCACCACATCCAGGTTTCTGAGGCCGATATCTGTATCAATTAAGCAAACCTTTTTGCCTTGTAGAGCTAATGCTGTACCAACATTGGCAGAAGTAGTCGTCTTTCCCACTCCACCTTTACCTGAAGTAACAACTATGGCTTCACCCACATTAGCTTCCTCCTTTAAAACTAGTAATATTTGGTCTAAGATGCTTTAAAACTTGTAATCGATCCACAACAATTTGCCCCTGATCGTCGACATACGCACATTCCATTTCGTGGTCATCGTCTTCCTCCACCCGATCAGGTGCCCGGTTCAAGGAATCCCCTATCCGGAGCTGGGACGGAACCATTTTCGATGCCACAATGACCGCCTCCTGGTTTCCATTGTGGCCGGCATGGGCAAGCCCTTTTAATGAACCCAATATGTAAATGTTCCCTCCAGCCAGAACTTTTCCCCCGGGATTGACATCGCCGACAATAAGGATGTCTCCTGGCACTTCCACGACTTGTCCCGACCGGATAACCCCGGTTAGAGTTTCTATATTTCGTTCATCTATGAGTTTCTCTGCATCATTCTTAGTAATCACATTACTCCATACTTCATTCACTACTAAATTGCGTTTTTGTCTTACAATCTCTTTCAACTCTTCTACTTGATCATCTGTTAAGTAGCGATTGCCTGTTTGAATATTGACCGTGAGGAGGGGAGTCCCTTCCGTTTCCCGGTAATGGGCAGACAGTTTATCGTCCAATTCCTTCTTCAACTCGCGAAAGGAGCATTGATCATTGAGATGAAGAGTCAGTCCTTCTTTTGTTCCTTTTATCATCACATTTGGCTTTTTATTCATGGCGCAAATTTTCACCTCAGTCGTCTATTAAATTCGACATAAGCTGTGTCATTTCCTCTTTTTATGAAAAAATTACTAATAGAATTTAATCTTCCAACCACTCTTTCCGTTTACGGAGGAGATAGTTCCTAAGTGGAAATGCCAAAACTATATAAAACAATATATTAAGGACCAATGTTGGCCACAAACGCCAGTCCACGAACTGCATAAACGTCAAATCGGTTCGCTGGATAATTAAATTGATTTGATACACCAAAAACTCTAAGACAGAAAGGTTCACAAGAGAAATGATTCCCAGTACAAAGAGGTTATTATGTAAAACCTTCATCATCTGGTGTGATAAAAAGATGACAAACGGAAAGAGCACTAAGTAAATTCCATTGATTTCAGTGTAATAAATATCAAATAGAAAGCCAAAGATGAAACCATAAAGCAACGCAGTTCGATACTGATAATACGCACAAATAAAGAACAGCACAATAATCAGAAAATGTGGAACAATGATTTTCTGATCAAACCATTCTTCATTAGGGAAAAGATGAACAAATAGACTTTCACTGTAAAAGAAAAGCAGGGTCATGAAAGGAAGGAGGAGCCTGCTAATCATTGCTCTTCCTCCTCAGAATCTACTTCCTGTTCTGTCACACCTTGAATTTCTCGGTCGATGACCATGACGTGCTCCAGGTGATAAAAATCAGCAGCAGGCTTTACATATGCCGTTTGAGTCAGGCCGTATTGATCCGGTTTCACTTCTTTTACTTCCCCGATAACCAGACCCTTAGGGAACACTCCTCCTAACCCGGAGGTCATCACTTTAGAGCCTTTGTCCACTTTCATATCGTTTGAAATCCGCTTAACTAGGATTTCTTTTTTATCACTGTCGTATCCTTCAATCCACCCGTTAATATCTTGTTCTTTCCCTTGAATCACTGTGGAAATCCGGTTTTTTGTATTATTTGTCGAAATTAATTCAACAGTGGATGAAAATTCATTTACGCTCTTAATCTTTCCAATCAATCCGGCCGATGAAATAACAGCCATGTCTGATTTAATTCCGTTCACTTCCCCTTTATCGATCGTCAGGAGCTCTTGCCAGCGATCCGGGTTTCTTGCAATGACGGTGGCTTGAATCGTGTTATAGGCACGAAGGTCTTCCTTCTTTTCAAGGACCGCTCTTAATTCAGTATTATCTTGTTTAAGGTCTTTCACTTTTGTTTCAAGCTTCACTAACTCATCTAAACGTGTTTTCAGCTTTTCATTTTCTGTGTATGTATTTTGAAGATCTTGAACGTTTTCAACAACTCCCGCTACATAATTAACAGGTTTTGAAACCAATGACTGTCCGAATCCTACCATATCTTTCACAAACTGCTCTGGCCAGCTGATGCTATCTCGCTCCCGCAAAGAAAATCCAATTAATCCCACAAGGACTATGACACTGACGAGCAGAATGATCAAACGTTTATTCAGGAAGAATTGTGGCATGATGTACACCTCAACCTTTTCTCATTCTAGTAAATACTATATCAAAAATCGCTTGTTTTTGATATCATTCGTCAAAATATTCATGGTTCTTCGAAAAAAGATGGGGCCGGCCTTAAGATTAAATCAGTAACCTTAAGGAGACGTCCCCCATACATTATCTATTATTATTTTCCCCGATTTTTAAAGAGATGAATGTGGTCAAGGGCTTTCCCTGTACCAATGGCCACACAATCCAGAGGCTCCTCAGCAATGAGGACCGGCATTTTCGTTTCATCACTGATCAGTTTGTCAAGATTACGAAGAAGGGCTCCGCCCCCTGTCAGCACAATTCCCCTGTCCATAATGTCAGCCGCGAGTTCTGGTGGTGTCTTCTCTAATGTACTCTTAACCGCATCGACAATCGTATATACAGTATCACGAAGGGCAGATGCAATTTCAACGGCCGTTATTTCTATCGTTTTCGGTAAACCTGTCAGAAGGTCACGCCCACGGATTTCCATCGCTTCGATTCCTTCAGAGTCCCCGGCAGAACCGACTTCCATCTTGATGTTTTCCGCTGTACGATCCCCGATCATCAGATTATACGTTTTGCGGATATAGTTGATGATGGCATCATCCATTTCATCCCCGGCAACACGGATCGACTGACTAGTCACAATCCCTCCTAAAGAGATGATCGCTACTTCCGTCGTTCCTCCACCAATATCCACGACCATACTTCCCGTTGGTTCCCATACTGGCAGGTTTGCGCCGATCGCAGCGGCAAAAGGTTCTTCGATCGTGTAAGCATCCCTTGCGCCAGCCTGTCTTGTTGCATCAATGACCGCTCTTTCTTCAACGCCCGTAATGCCTGACGGTACACAAACCATGACGTAAGGCTTACGTGAAAAAGCGCCTTTATTACGTGTCGCTTGTTTTATGTAGTACTTCATCATCGTGGCAGTTGTTTCGTAGTCCGCGATCACCCCATCCTTCATTGGGCGAAGCGCCACTACATTCCCCGGTGTTCTTCCGATCATGTTTTTAGCATCATTTCCGACTGCTACAATTTGCTTATTATCTGTTTGAAGTGCCACAACAGAAGGTTCGCGAACGACAATCCCTTTGCCTTTCACGTACACCAATGTGTTAGCTGTTCCTAAATCAATCCCTAAATCTTTCGTTCCAAACATGAATGGTATCTCCCTTTCTGATACAAATTGGCTGGTTTTTAACATTTTATATGTGTTTTCACAGGAGAGTTGTCCAATCACTCTCTATCCTCGTAATTTTCGTCACAATAATTGTACGTTCATGCATAACGAAAAGACTCATTCCCTTGTAGAATGACTCCCTTATTCACAGACTGCGTTATATAGAATCACCATATTGTTTGTAAAAATCATAAACTTTATTATATCGTAACCAGGAAAAAAATCATAGTGTCATAAATACCCTTTTTCCTTTAAACTGATAAACTTCTTCTCCCCTATTATAAGATGATCGAGTATATCAATACCAATGATTCGACCACATTCCACTAATCTTTTTGTCACTTCAATATCTTCCCTGCTTGGAGTCGGATCTCCCGATGGATGGTTATGAATACAAATGATTGATGCGGCGGATCGCCGAAAGGCTTCTTTGAAGACCTCCCGAGGGTGTACGATGGAGGCATTCAGACTTCCAATAAAGATGGTTTGTTTGTGGAGAACTTGATTCTTTGTGTTGAGGTATAAGCATATATACCTTACATAAATACAGTTATTTATTTGAGGCTATATTTCACTATAAAGGATTACCTCATGCCTAATACTTCGATCTTTTAACCACGCTGATAACTTCTTCTTACGGTCTTGGGTGTGGGTAAAAAAATAGAGAATGGGAGCACCGTTGAAATCTTTACGTATAAGTGGAAGAATCTCTGCATAATTGTTCACCTTCTTTCGATTATCTGCCATGTTCAACTTGTTATCAATCTCAATCAAATAGGTGTAGCCGTTTCGCGTGAAATAAGCGTCTGTAACAAGTTTTCTTTTGTTTGAAGGCTTTATCCCTTGGATGATTATATCTGTCCGTGATAGTGGTTCTGAGACTGTCTCGAAGGTGTGTTCGATATCCCAATCATGAGGTTGGTCGAAGTGGATATAAATATCGTTTCGCAATAGATAATGCTCGGTATTGAGGGACATGGTTACACTGTGTTCAGAGTCGATAAGCTTACGGCCCTTTTCATTGAGGTAGATCACCTTCTCTTTGTTCCAGTATTTTTGATGGGTGTATTCATTTAATCCATTGACAATTTTACAGGCATTCCGGTAGCTCCCTAATTTATGAGTGTGCTGCAGGTGTTTAATCTTCACTATCCCTAATCGGTCGATAGTCATTAATAGACTTTCTAGTTTTTCCTGTTTCATGTTCTCCCTCCATCATCTTATATATCATTTTATCGTCAATGTACGGTACTTGGACTGTGCGTTTCTTCTCGACCATATATATGGCCCTTCCCGGGATAGAAGGTAGATCTTCAGCCCCCACTTCATCCAATAACACTTGGCTTGCAATACGTGACGCACATATAAATGACATACGAGCGACAATGTTCATCTTTACTTGCATAGGGACCGCTTCTTTCGTGGGATACTGGGTCGCATAGATCAATCTCATCCCAACCGCCCCACCTATACGAGCAATTTCACTAAGGGCAGCTTGGCAGAACTCTGCGTATTGCTTCACTTTCTTATCCTTTACAGTGTTCGGTGATAATTCAGCCCCCTCATCCACAATAATGAATGTCCGTTTCTTGATTGGAGTATCCAGGATGTTTGTATAACCTTTATCACGGAACATTAATTCCCTTCGCTTCAATTCATCTGTCACGTTTATAAGTGTCTCTGCTGCTTCGTATACGTCACAGGCGACATCTTTTACCTGCGGGAAAGCTTTATACTTATAGAACTCTAAACCGGCCTTTAAATCGAGTATATAGAATTCTACATTCTCCCCCATGTTCATCATGAGCGTGTGGAATGTCTCTTTCATAAAAACCGTTTTACCGAATCGAGTCACCCCGCCTACAAGCATGTGAGGGTAATGATCGAAGTTGTGGTACAGTACCCCTTGATGATTCTTACCTATCGGGACTTCCCAAGTTCCAGGTTGGATCAGTGATTCATCGTAATTCCATTTAGTAGGAAGTTTCTCTTTAAACACCCTCAATTTTAGCACCCCCTCATATTCGTACTCTACTTCCCTATTAAGAGCTTCTTTTAATGCCGGCAGTATAGCTTTAAATTCATCACTCGGCATCCCTGTAGGTAACGTATAAATGTATGTGATGTGTGTTCCTCTGTCATGAGTGGATTTTAGTTTAGGGTAAATAAGGTTATCGCCTTTTTTGAAGCATATATTACGATTGACTAGGACCTGTTGAATGGTACGTTTATCGTTTTTCTTCCGAGGGATAAGGGCAGCTCCTACGATAACGGCTGGAATGGCAAGAAGTTCGATCATCTACTCATGCAGTCCGTACACATATCACCATAAAAATCATCCTTATCTCTACCACACCATCTACAGTATCTCCACAAAATTAAAATCATGAAAATCACACTCCTGTTTTTACGATGAGAAGCATCGGAAAAAAATATATGATAATATATCAAGTTGATTGAACATAGACGAGCCATGACAAGAAGGACAATATATATATCAATAGGTATCTTTTTCATTGACTCATTCACTACAAGAACAGTTTACTGACCAGTGAAATGAGCTTGAGAAACGCACCGGCTTTGATTACCTCGACCAGGATCACGAGTAAGTCCTCATTAATGGACAACCCGTTCTTTTCAAGTGCTGTAATGACTAATAAACCACCTCCAAATATTCCAGTTGCGACTATTCCGAATGTAAAAGGCTCTATTGCGATCATCTCCTTTCTGACTTTGTATATTTCAATGTATGCAATAAAGAACTATGAATGTATGTACAAGTGAAATTTAATTACATTAAAGGGGATTTATTTTTCAGCGTGGAATAAGACAAGTGAGGTGATAGTATGATATGTAAGTTAGAGGGTTACATAAAAGAAAGTGGATTACGAAAAGATTTTATTGCAAATAAGATAGGTGTGAGCGTTAGAATGCTTCGAAAATATGAAAAAGGAGAGAGTCTGCCTCCATTAGATAAAGCATTTATTCTGGCCGATTTATTAGGTGTGAAAGTCGATGATCTTTACAGGAGGGACAAAGGGTGAATTTCGATATGAAATTACATATAAAAATTGAGGACACCGGTATACTCCGATTTAATCGATTCAGCTGCAGAAGAGATAAATTGCCTGAACTGGCTTCTAAGTGGAAGTATCAAGTATGGAGAGAACATGGTTGCCGAGAGATGCTTGTTGAGAAGATCCTGGTTAATGAAGATGAAGATATTAAAGATGAGGTGAAGGAGTATGAAGAAAACGAGGGAAGAGGTCATCTCCCGTTTTAAAGAGATGGGATTAGATCCGGATAAGGTCTATGATGCCGTGTGTACAATCGATGACATGGCCAAATTGATTAAAGAAGAAGTAAAAGAAAAAGCCCCTCTCGATTGAGAAGGGCTAATTTTTATTCTACACGGATATATTTTTCATTGGCTGTTACATAGAAAGTCTTACCTTTGGAGTTCTTCACTTCAAACTGATAAGCATCGTCCACTTTCAATTTCCTTATGATCGTTGGGAATCCATAACCTTTTGTAAGATAGTCCACTACATCCTTATCATCCCAAGATGGCTTAGAGTAAAATCTTAGTTTGGCCACTTTACACTCTGCCCTTTTACCTAAATAGGATGATGATCCGCTTAATGTTAATTTATCCCCAGGATGAATCACATCAGACTTTAATCCGTTCAATGTTTTCAACTCATTCACCGAAAGATGATTGTCCTTAGCAATCCCCCAAAGAGTATCACCAGACTTTACTGTATGAACGCATGAAGATGATGAAGGAGAAAGATCCTTTAAAAGATAATCTAATGGATCCACAGCTTTGCTCTTACCAATGTTCCATCTGCCTTTATGCATCTCAAAGTGAAGATGCTGGCCAAAAGAATACCCTGTGTTCCCCATGATTCCAATTGGCTGCCCCTGCCTTACATGGTCCCCTTCTTTTACCTTCCGGGACCCGGATCTCATGTGTGCGTATACCGTTTCGAATTCTTGTCCATTTATATCATGCAGAATAAACACACACTCGCCGTAAGAGGAAGATAGGTACGATTTAGACACTCTGCCACTTGCTGATGCTACAACCTCATTTACGCCGCCCTGAGCAATATCTATTCCATTGTGAATTCTGGCAACACCATTCAGAAAGTCTTTACCAAAACGAGAAGTGATCTTACCTTTTGCTGGATAAATAAATTCCATTACAAATCCCTCTTTTCTTGGGCATATTTAATACCTGCTACTGTTCCGACACCCAACATGGCATACTTGATTCCTTCTAACATCACGTCAAAGTCAAAATGCTTATACTCAAAGGAAGCGAATCCGAGACCTAAAAAAAGCCCCACAACAGGGATTAAACTGTTTGGAACTTTACCAGATTCACGAATCACATAAAGGATAAACGCCAGGGCAACATAAGCCCCAAAATCTAAAGATAATAGTTGTTCCACTTTACATTCCCCCTTTAAATAATTGAAATGCTCCATAAAAAATGGCTACGGATCCGCCGATCAATGCGACTATAAATGCATTGGTAACGGCTCGTCGTAACCACTTGGTATTTTCTTTAATTTCACCTAAGTCTTGTTTTACATATTCAAGATCTTTACCTTGTAAGAGGACTTCTTGCTCCAACTTTTGCAACCTGCTGTCAGTAGCCTGCTTCCACAGTTCATTCATGTCTGCTTCCTCCAATTTTATCACTCCCTTTTCAAGCAATAAAAAAGACACCTCTATTGGTGCCTTATCTCTATGTTATTAATCATTGAAGTTGTGTAATGGTGTATCAGTGCTTTCTAATGGGAATTGACCTTTAAATGTATCAAATCTCATCAGATCCGCTACAGTTGGATATTTATCTTCATGGTACCAGTGAAGTTTCGGTAAATTGTCCTGTACCACTTCTTCTTGCTGCTGTTCAGTTTGAGTCACTTGATCGTTACTTTTTAGATTCAACACCAACAATAAACCTCCCATAAATAATCCGCCTGCCAATAGAATGGACACTACTTTTCTCACATTCATTCCTCCGCTCAATAAATTATTTATTGCTTATATATACGCAGGATATGAAATAAAGTTTCACATTTACGGAAATTAAATTTCTTTAATTGGACTGATTACTTTCACATCAATCTTTGAAAGTATCAAATCTCCAATGACTACTGTGTTGACTTCCATACTATTAAGCTGCTCATTCATTTCAACAGGATCGAATGAATCAACTTCAGTTTCAAATTCTCCGCTATTGTGCGTTACGATTCTTAACTTCGGCACCAGCTGCACCTCCCTTCATTAATCGATCTGTGTAAGTGATATTACACTTCTCGAAAATTCCATTTGGTGAAGCCCCTAAAACATGATCATCTAATTTTAGAGTCACATTCATAATTACAGGCATTCTACCAATGAGCTTTTTAATTATCAAAATACGTAATTTTTGCATCAAAAAGATCCTCCTCCTCTACTTTGCATGAAGAACTGAGTTATCACATTTGCGTTGATTCTCCCTAAATCATCAGGAGTTATGGAAACAGTATGCCAGCCCCTGGTCACTTTTCCTTCACTGTCTTTTTCTAAATACGGAAGCAAATCAAGGTTTTCAATTTCAAGCGCACCCTCATCAACTACGTTTCCATCCACTTTGATTGAGATCCTTGTAGGTAAATCAGTATGTTTGTAAATCCCAAACTTTATAGCATGAATATGGTTAGGTAAGGTCGTAGTATGGGAATGATGTTGTAACGTTATAGAATGAGTATGGTTCTGAGTTGTAAAGGTGTGGACGTGATCAGTCAGTGTAAAAACGTGTACATGGGATCCACTCGAACTATAAGTATACAAATCTACGTTATTTGCAGGCATCACCACATTCACAGCTTGACCGGCACTATTCTTACTCTGAAACAATGCATTCGGTAATTCTTGAATTGGTCCTTCCAAGGAAAGAAACATACGATGACTATGATCCCCTCCTGCTGCTGTAGAGGTAGAAGTCCCTCCACCTGCGCTAGATGTGGAAGAAGTCCCTCCACCAGAACTAGAACTTACTGTTGTGCCGCCCCCGGCACTTGAGGTTACTGTGGTAGCTCCTCCTCCTTCAGTAGCTTGCTCGTATGCTCTGAAATAGTCTGTCTTATACGTGAGCAGCAGTTTATTGATTTTGACCATTTCTTCTGGTAGAAAGATCATTATCTCGGCAGGATTCTCACCGTCTGCATTGTCATTATAGGAATAGGCAAGGAGATTCGTCGCTCCCTGAGCATACACCTCATTAATTTTCTGTCTACGCTCCAAATCAGCCTGAGTGGTACTCAAATCCTCTGTTAAACTGCCAATCTCTAATTGAGTATTGCCAGGATCTCCTTTAATATCTGGCCGATGCTCTTTCATGATCAATAGGTCCACATTAGGATAGTCATCGAGTTCTAACCTGACCACATTACCCTCTTTCAGCTCATCGACCTTGGCACCGGTGATGGTTGAAACGTCTGCAGCTGATACTACCCAGGAAACAACAGGCTCTTTCCACTTCTTCAGCAGAGCTTCAGCACTCGCTTTTAATGTTGCTGCATCCTCAAACCGTTTATCTGCCCAGGTGGTTTCAATGATTCCATTTTCAGCGATCGCTGCAGCATCCTCGATGTAAGGAAACCCATTGTTTATCGACTCGATTGTCAGCTGGTTAACACCTTCACCATAACCCAAAGGATAGATCCGGTTGAACACACTCATCGGATTCTCTTCGATTTCAAAATCAATAAGGTTGTGACGTTCTTTAATCCTACACACAGGTTCCGTATTCGGCCGGACTAGATTAAGAGTCCATGGATAGGAAGTCGTGTCCCATGTCCATCTGTATTGCTCGTCAAATGGTTTGGTCACACTGAAAATTGCAGACAGTAAATTCTCATTCTCCCATAGGTAATGGAAGTATCGAATTATCTCAACGTTCCCCAGCTGCCAGTGCTTCTCTTTTTGCTGATCGATGAGGTACTGTAGTACTTCATTTGTCGGCAAGTTGGTCAGTTGATGATCTTTGAACAATGTACTGCCCAGGAGAGTCGCCAATACGTGTTCACACTCGAATGAAACAGTCAGTGTACTCTTAGAAGTCTTTTTAGGAATAATCCTGAACAGACCGATATATTTCTCTTCATCGTAAACCTCCACATATTTCAGCAGCTTAACCTTATCCACTTTTGGATTGTTGATTGGGAGTGAAAAGGAAGCTTTCCAAATCTGGTTATTGATTCTTGTGTACGATATCCCTTTAGCATTTTCAAGAATGGCTGTGACATTCCTTTGTAAATCTAATGCCTTAAGCAATAATTTCACCTCTTTCAAAACAAAAAGACCACCTCGATTGAGATGATCTTCTATTGCGCTCTTGTATCTGATTCTTCACTACCAAACAATTCTATAGCGTTTAAATCTATAATTTTTTTTCTTGGTCTTATCAGTTACCACTTCAGTTTTTTCAAACTTATTTATTTTATTGTAAACAATCAACAACCCGATACTGAGGAATAAATACTTATGGTCTACGTAAGTGAAACTAAACATAAGGCTGACCACTGAACTAATGATTAATGATAAGATGATAGTCTCAGAAAAGGTATTAGCCTTTTTCACAATGAAACGTAGATATTGAAAAACAAGAAGTGTTATTAAACTAAAGATAATTAACAATAAGAATACCCCGTTCTCGGATAAGATTTCCAAAAAGAAGTTATGAGGGTAGTCCGGATAATTTACTGCTGTCCCTTTACCTAAAAAAGGACTACTTTTAAATGCTTCAATTGCTTTTTCATAAGAATTAATTCGTATGCTTGTAGACATATCGTATTCCGTTCTGGCAAACCTTCTAAATAAAACGTCTAAAGATTCCTTCACAAATTGGATTCTCGTTAATAAAAATATCGCTATCGATGTCACAAACACTAATTTGATGTTAAATTTCTTTATAAGCAGAGGAGACATTAATGTGACAGTAATTAGAAATGCTATTACTGGTCCCTTAGAAGCTGCAATCCCCATTACACTAACACTTGGCAATGTAGTGAAAACAAATGTTACTAGCGATATTTTCTTAAAATAGAACATAAAAATCGAAATTAACAGAGTTGTGGCTCCAAGCATCGATAAAGGGATCGGGACTACAACTCCGAAAGCTTGATACCTAAAGCTTTCCATTCCGCTTAAGTAGAAATCGATTAATACTAAATAACCCGTTAAAGTAGAATTAATAAGCATATAAAAAATGATTTTATTTAAATCATTTTTATTTTTTATAAAAACTCTGGAAAAGAATATTAGTGAAACCCCTAGAAACAGGAATTCCATTGTTTTAAACAGACCTTCTAATTGCGCCGGACTGTAAATTGAACCGATAAGCAGAACCAACACCCAAAGGTAAAAAACTGAATCAACTTTTGAAAATGATATCCTTTCCTTCTTTACAAGCAGTTTAAATACAGCGAATGCATAAAGTAGAATGTAAATGATTAAGGTTAAGTCTATCGGTAGCGCACCTTTAATGATGTACCCCAGAGGAACTAAAGAAAGTAAGAATAGTGAAAAACTAAATTTCGTATGCAAGATAATCCAACCTTTTCTTTTTATTTCTTAATAAATCTTACCACAAAAACACTCTAGAACTTACTTAAATTTACTTTTTTATTAAACAATGACACTAACTAACGGTTGGTATTATACGTTATTAAATATTAATCCTTCCTTTTTTACTTATCCCTCTGAGAATTTTCACCATTAAATCTATATAGAGTTCAAATAACTGAACACGGAATCTCCCATCTGATTATATCCAGCGGTATTAGGATGAACCCCATCTGAAATATTAACCTTTGTATCAATGCTTGAATGGGTATTAATTAAATCATTGTTCGACTGATACGATTTAATCAGTTCACTCACCCAAATATGGTTATTATATTTATATCTCCATTGCGCTTGACCTACTCCATACGCGTTCCCGAACATATCTTGACTATCGTTTGGAGGAATGGTGATATTTAAAGCGACCTTAATATTAGGGTCATATGCTTTAATGCTATTGATTATATGATCGAAGTTGCCTTTGACTTCTGAAATTCTTGTTGTTAATGAACTGTCTGAGGTAGGACTGAAAGTGTCGTTTATCCCTAATTGAATGATAACCACCTTTACGCCGGAAAAACCTTGATTACTCATGTAATAACTGAAATCAAAATCAGTTGTGGAAGGATTATGAAATGGATTGACAACACCCTCGTAACTGTCACCTGTTCGATATTTACCAGCAGTCCACCCACCTCTACCTTCCCATAGGTTAGGTGCAGTCCCATGTGTGCCGATTAATTGTATATTACTACCTAACTTGCTGATTAATCTTTGAGTGATTAAACCTTCACCTATACCGTCACCATTTGTATCACTTCTGACTGTACTATCTCCCATAAGTAAGACTTTAATAGGGGTTGTCCGTGGATTACTGACAATAATACTTACCGTCTTTGAAGAAACTAACTTTGAACGTTCGTACACTTCAATGATTAAAGATTTCGTTCCTGTTGTCGTAGGAACACCTGTAAACCTGTCTTTGGTTTGTTTCCCGAAGCTACATTCAAAATTCACATTGTATGAGTCTTGCTTTTCTTTAAGGATATTTGAAATGCACACGTTAAACTCTTCGTTTACTGTTGCATACAACTTGCTTGGAAGGTTAATTATTACATCTTCAATTTCACCTTGAATAGAAGGCGGAAGGCTAGTTTTTTTGACAAAATAACCTGGTTCTTCAAAGCTAGTTGCTGATGTACCCTTCTCAACTTGAAAAATATCGGTTTCTTTCGTGGAAAAACTTCCGTATACTTCCCCTGCATTAGTAGTAAGTGTCTTATTTCCTGCGACACCACCCCCAAATATTCCCCTTTTATATAGTTGATCGGCACCATACAAAGCCACTTGACCATCATAATTGTATGCGTATGCAGTTAGCTCTTCCAAAGGAATCATGTGATAAACGGTGTAATCTGCATTTGTTTTTAAGGTGCCATCAGTAGAGCTGACATACTTTCCGCTTATGGCATATTTCTTTAAGGCGATGTTTTTGCCTAGTTCAAAGAACGTTGTTTTCGCTTCCGAAATGGATTCATCTTTTAAAGATTTTCCGTCAACGTCCGCCAAATACGTTCCCTCAATTGCCATTTTATAAGGCTCGTATGAAGCTGGTAATGTTCCTACTGAAACTATAAATGTATCTAAATTGGTAAAGTAGAAAGTTACTCTAACGAAATTAGCACCTTGAGGAACTACCAATTCGCTTATAGCTGTCCCTAAGTTCGCTCCACTAACGAAATTCTTATTCCCATCATAAAAAGCATACCTTGAAACATTTGCTGAAAATTTTAACGTATTACCAGCATCTACAGGAATATGCTCACTTGTATAGTAATTTGAATCAGCTACATAAGATCCGTTAGTTCCATCAATCCTGCCATTTAATGCTGCGCTTTTATCGAAAAGGTTTTTGCTTACGACCTTACTATAAGTAGACTTTTTTAACGTTAGCGAGTAGTTAGCTGGAACTGAATTGATCGGGGTATTTCCCGCCATCTGCTGAAGAAATTCGTCTGTCATGTAGGTTTGGTCGAATTTGCCTAAATTTTTATTTATATCCGCAACCGAGACATTCCCTTGCGACAGTTTCTCTGCCAAGAGTTCATCAGAAGTATCTAATCGATCCTTCAAAGTAGGGAATGAATTTCCTCCCGCATCCACCCTTGCTTGTGCTGCTTCGACTGAAGAATCTCCCTCAATTACAACCTGATTAAATTGTTCTTGGACACTATCAGCTTTTGTCTCTGCTGATTGGGAGGTAAATAATGCATTTTCTGATGTAATCTTAGCACTTATTGAATCTTGCTGTGCTTTGTCAGCTGCTTCAATGGCTTCATTGATTAATTTAACCCCCTCATATAAGGGGAATTTTATTCCTGTAGGTATTTTCTGTAGTGTCATACTCACCACCATCCTTTAAATATATTGATCTCGTACTCTTATAGATAAATTGAAATTAAGATTGCTTCCGGAAATGGCTATCTGGTTCAACCCAGGTAACAAATCAAAAAAGTCCCCAACAATAAACTCTTCTTTTCCATCTTTTAAGATAGTGAAGTCATTCCCTCTAATTTCAAAAACAGAGTTTGAAAAAGTTCCGAGTATTAAGGACTTACCATTTGCGCTTAAGGTTACGTTTTCTCCTGATCCGGATACCAATATAGTCGGACTCATTGCATATCCAGTGATGGTTGTTTCCACAGTTTGAGGGGACGTTATGAGTACATCATCCACAAAGACAGTATTGATGGAATAAACATCATCAAACGTAACTGTGGTACTATCCCAATGCACTTCATGGCTTTCTGTATCTGAGTATTTCAATGGGTCATTTGCTTTGAAGTTTAAGTTTATGACCCACTCCTCTTCGACTCTTTGAGGGACAACCGGACCATTAATCTTCGCCATGCAGTACTTGCCTGGATCATAGTCGGATTCAATCTTTATCAGCCGTGGTTTTCCATATGGGTCCAATAAAAAAGCAACGAAGTCATTAAGCTGCCGCTGCATATTCGTGTAATAGCGATTCATTATTTTTAAAGGGAAAGAAAATTGGCGACCTTTAACCTCTGTCCCGAAATCCCACTCGCCAACTTTTCCAGGAATAAATAATGTTTTCTCTTCAAAATCGGGAGTGGCAGGATCCTCATTGCCTGGCTCACAAAAGAATCCAAAGTCCTCAAATCGATACTTATCATCCATTGTGATCATGCCATAATCACCCCTTGCCCGCGTGCATTTATTTTGTTGTTCTTGTTGATTTTCTTGCTAATGCCGGGTGCCAGCTTCGTGTTGATCTCATCAGTGTCCAGATAAACGTGAACTTCAACCTGTCCCCCGGCTCCTCCCATTGTGGAAGCAATGCCCCTACCAATATCCCCGAGTGTTTCCTCATTGAGTGGAAGTGCCGCTTCCGGACCAGCGTCCCCTGCACCTTGCAGCTTGCCGCCATATTGCCCAAAGATAGTCGGCTGGGTGAAGATTGCTCCTTTAGCCCTCCAATCAATACCGATAGTTGGAACACTTATTCCTGGTGGCATTAAGTCAAATTTCCCTTTGATACTGAAGTGTGGAAGTTTCGGCTTTGGAATATTGAACTTCAATTTGTCTCCTAAACCTTTGAAAAAGCCGATTATTTCTTGAACATAACTGCTAATCTTATCTTTAGCGGACTCAATTGGAGAAATGATCTTGTTTTTCGTTTGTTCCATGACACTACTTGCTTTATCACGAAGATTATTAATTTTTTCAATAGCCCCATTCTTCAGCTCATTAAATTTCATCACTACTGCTAATGCCATTTCTACAGCTTTTTTCTGAATGGTGTCCCAGTTTTTATAAAGAAGAACACCTATGGCTATAACTGCAGCAATTGCTGAGATAATGGCAAGGATTGGCCATGTGGCTGCAGTTATACTGATCCCCATGGCTCCTGCCGCCACTGTGACTGCAGTCATAATTGGCGCCGCTATGGTTAGAACTGTAATCAATCCACCTATAGCTGCTGCCCCCGCTCCTATTGTTGCCGTGAGCTCTGGATTTTCATTTGCCAATTCAATAACTCTAGTTGTGAAATCAGCAACCTGAGTCACTAAAGGAGTTAATATAAGAGCTAAATCCGCTAAAGATTTCTCCATCTGTGCATTAGCTTCCGCATTTGCCTGTACTTCAGGATTCAACTCCTGATATTTGTTATAGACTTCGCTAAAGCCTTCTTGAGATAACGTTTTGAGAATGTAATTTGAACCTTCACCCATTGAAATCATTGTTGCTAAAGTGCTATTAAAATTATCTACGTTAACTCCACTTCGTTCTAATAACTCTGCAAAAGGACCAACGGCTTCCCCAGAAGCCAATGTCTCTTGTATCCCGTCAGCAATCCCTTCAGTCTTAAGCGTGTCACTGAACTTGATATAAGCACCATTCACAAGTTCGATGGCTTCAGCTAACTGATTATCACTGAATCCACTGGCGAGTAAATTCGCAAGTGTTTCTCCAGCTGCATCCGCTTCCCCGGTAACAGCCGTAATCTTAGAAAATGATTCTTCCACAATACCTAGGTCTCTTCCAGACAAGGAAGCATTCGTTCTAAGTCTCGCCAGTACTTCGTTGTATTCTTGCATGCTTTGAACTAAACCGCCAATAGCCGCCGCAGGAGCTGCACCTGCTAAAGCCTGCATTCCATCTCCGAGGCCTTTAACTGACTTTTTTGCCTTATCACTGCTTTTCTCTATTTGGTTAATTGAATTCTTGAATTTAGTTATAGAAGCCCTCGCTTCATTGAGTTTGGCTTCCATTTTAAAAACTTCAGTAGAGTTTTCTCCGTATGCCTTTTTAGTTTGGTCTAACTGCTTCTCAAGGTTCTGGACTGCCCGTTCAGTTAAAGCCATCTGATTCTTTAGCTGCCGTTGTGCTAAACCGACTTTATCAGCTTCTGAAGCACTCTCTCCAAGTTGAGCTTCCTGAAGTTTGAAGGAACTGATCAGCTTTTTGTTCTCAGCTTCCAGACGTTCACTCTCAGTCTTGAGTTCCTTTAGAGCATCCTCTGCATCTCGAGTCTCTTTGGCCTGATCCGATAGTCCATCATTTACACGTTCCATTGCCTTTTGAAGAGAAGTCTCCGCACGTTCCGCGTCAAGAAGCTTACTGTACATTTGTGTGAGCTGTCCGGTTGTGGTTTTGGTGTCTTTACTCATCGCTTCGTATTGAGCTCTCAGCATGCCTGTGCGCTTCTCAGCAGCCTGCATCTGAATCTCTAACTTCTTCTTTTCAGCAGCAAGCTTGTCTGTTGCTTTGGCATCCTTCCCCATTGCCGCAATATGATTCTTATACTCCTTGGCAGCCGTGTTCATAACAGCGTTGATTTCCTTCAGAGTATCTGCATATTGTACCTGGCCATCCATTTTAAAGTTAAGGACCACATTCTTTTCTTTGTTTGCCATGTTCTCACCTCACTTATAAGAAAGGAGTTTGATCTAATGTATATACCTGTGTGGACTTTTCTTCCACAAGAGCGTCCGGGTTATGGTACTTCAAGTGCATGATAAACTGCTTTAATAGATGATTAGGTGTAATGTTAAAAAAGTCATCCATGCTTAACCCCAGGAGAGTGTTCCCTACATAAAAATAAAAGTCCCAATCTAACTCTGTAGACTGAGACTCATCATCTTGCGCTTTGACTAATTTTTTTTTTCGGTTTTCAACTTATCCATATCAGCTTTTTGGAAATTTTGATCATTGAATAGATCAATCGCTACTTGGAAGATGCCAGGAAGGTCAGTAAGAGGAATTGCATTTTCAATTTCACTAAGTGTGCAATCTGTTCCTCCACTTCGAACCATAGCATAAATTAAAGAGTTCATTAATTTGATCTCTTTTTTCCCGAGTGTGAACTTGCCCTTATTCAGCATTTTGTGCATTTCCTTTTCAAATGTTCCATAGGAGCTGCCAAAGGCTTCTTCAACATATGGGAAAGACTTGAAAGTAAAGATCACCGGAATCGGAACCCCTTGTATCTGGATCATATTCCGGTTTATATCCACATTTACTAATTCGTTAAGCTTAGCCATTAAATGTTTCCTCCTAAACTATTAAGGGGTGGTAGGGAATAATGTTTCGATTTGTGACTCGTCTGCTACTACTTGGGCCATGAAGGCTGTAGCTGTAACTCCTGTGGCACTCTCGCGTGTTTCAGAGAATTTCACCTCGGTATTATTGTTAAAGAGTAAAGGAGTCGCATCGAATGTTACTGAGATGTCCTTTACTTCTTGCTCTTCTGTGGCCGTTCCAAAGGTTTCTTCAGAAGGGACCTTTTGCACCCGCGGATACCACCGGGCAACCCTCGAACCATCGTTTAATTTAGCCGTAAAGCCTAAAGCAAACATTGGATATTCTTTAACGTCTGCCTTACTGAAGGAGATTCCTTTGACAGGTGTTACACCATCAATTTTGTCCTGCACTTCCTGTGGCAAAGAAACGTGTGTCAGACTCAGTGTATACTTGGAATTCTTAGAGGCATTCACAAACAGTTTTCCCGATGCCCATTTAACAACAGTGGCTGCGTTCCCTGCGATTCCTAGCTCAGTAATGTTATCCAGCTGATAAATTTCTGAATCGTATGTCGGGATAGCATCTCGACTATCCTTACCGCCAGTCATGAATGCCAAATATAAAGATTCAATTGTCACTACATATAGCAATTCTTTTGCTTTTACCATGTATGATTCATCCTTCCATTCTTTCTAATATCTTCCCTGCCATTATGTCTGCGATTTTAGAGCCATCATCATCAAATGTGTTTTGAACAAAGTGCCTGCCTTTGATTTTCCCTCTGCCACTTGCTTTTTTATGGCCGTGTTCTACTAGATGCCAATAGAATGCCCAATCCTCGAATTCCACACTGACATAATCATCATGTACGACCACCTTCAGGGCATCTCTCAAATGATTCCCTCGGTGATCAGACTTAGGAATTCGCGGTCTAAGTTTCCTTACAAAGTAATTCGCAGCCTCTTCCAGAACTTCTAGTTCCACAGCCTTGTTCACTTTAATCAATGTATTGATTTCTCTGAGAGCATCTACAAATCCATTGTTATTAGTACTCATTAATTAATACACCTCACATTTGTGATGAACTGTGTTATGGTGGCATCGTTCTCGTCATAAGGAAACCCTTCAAATTGGCTATAAGGTACACCATGAGCATTGAACACATCCTTTAATGGTTCATAGTCTGCCTCTGTTCCATTCGTGACCACAGCTATTTGATAAAGAGGTAATGACTTGAGCACTTTTGAAGACGCTCGTTTATGCGACTCATTCACAAATTCATATTCGATATAAGGATAGGTTTCTGTTGTCGGAGCACTGTCCCGGTACACGGGGATGCCAGACTCTTTCATGAATGTCCTCAATTGCTGAAAGTTAATCTGCATAAGACAAGCTCAACTCCATTATTCGTTCATCTTCACGCACATATATTCTTTCGATATCGTAGACCCGTTCATTGATTTTAACCCGGTATTCCTTTTGGTTATTCTCAACTTCCCGATCAAGACGAGTTTCGATTTTCTTCATAATCTCCTGGGCATCTTTGAATGTGAATTTATCCGCTGCCGTTACTCCGATGTTGTCATATTTCAAGTCACGCTCTTTCGAATAACCTATGACAACCCGATCGGTATCAGGGTCCAAAGTTTCACCCAGTTTCATTAACTCTGCATTCCACCTCAGATTATTCGTTTGTCGTTTCGGCATCTGAATATACCTCCTGGACAAAGAATGGTGTCAGGGCATCTAGGGCTTCACCAAGTTCTTTCTCGGCCACACGGTACTCGTAGAATATTCCTGCACACATGATGACAAGATACTCAACTTCTTTCCCGGTAGCTTTCTGAACATAGTTCTTACCTTGAGTAATATAAAAAGGGAGCATGGAATTATCCATGCCCTCTTCCCAATGAATATGACTTTTTAACTTTGCAAGATATTCTTCTTCAGTCATAAATGAACCCTCCTATTAAGGGGTTTCTACAGCTCCTACTTCGTATCGGTACACGGCAGGCTCGAATGGAGAGTACACCAGTTGACCATCAAGGATGTTATAAATTTGGAATCCAACTTTGTTTGTACCAGAGAACTTCTCAACAAGCTTTTGAAGTTCCATTGCACCGATGACATCTTGAATGTGGAATGCTTTGAAGTCACCGAAGTAGAATACTGGTTTAGTTGGATCCGATCCATCTGCAGCATCCGTGAAGTCCAACTTGTGGCCAAGCAATTTATAACCTACACCATCAGCCGCTTGATGAAGTAATGGACGTCCAGTAGTGTCTGTCATATCTTCAAGGATAGTCAGGGCTGAACGGTTGACAATCCACATGGATTTCTTAAGGACTTCAGTGACCGGCTGACCTTTAAGCTTGACCAATTGAGAATAGAGCTTTTGAGAGTAACCAGCTGCAGTGATATCAACCGCAGAAGACTCATAGTAAGCAACTGCCTTTTTAGCCAGAGCACCTGGGTTTTCGTTGCCAACATCATCACCTTTAAACATATATGATGTTTCTTTACGAACATAAGCTTTCTTCAGTTCTTCGATTACAATCTGCTCGATCGGAGCACCGGACATTTTTAGCAACTTTTTCGTAACAGTTGCCAGTGCATCGAATTCAGCTGGATCAAGAAGAATTTCATCAAATTCGATATCTGTTTCTAAAATATCAGTGGAACGCTCAGTCTTATTAACATTAGCATCTGCTTTCTTAACCAGGACAGGGTACTTTACATCACCTTTAGTTTTGTGACGGGAACCATATTTACGCAGCAAGTTCTCTTCTTGAGCATAAGTAATGATTTCAGAAGCAATGACTTCAGGGATAGTAACGGATCCATTACCCACTTCCACACCAAGAGAACGAGCTTCCGCTTCAGTAATCTTTCCAACTACAAAGTTAGCAAACGCAGCGCGTAGCTCTTTTTCTTTCGTCTTTGTAGTCTTGTGGCCGCGAGTGGAAAGGCTGGCACCGATCTTCTTCATGATACCGTCACGTTGTTCAGCAGGGATGCCGGAACGTTGCTCACCTTCGCCTGTTCCTTGATCGCGCTCCTCGTCATCGTCTTCAGAACTGGATTCCCCGCCTTCTTCACCTTCACCTGATTCATCACCGGAACGACCTTCTTCAGAGCCTTCAGCAGACCCTGTGTCCTCTCCTTCGCCATCTCCACCCTCGATGTTTGCTAGGGCATCTGCAATAGCTTGAGCCTCATCAGCAAGCTCCTGCACCTCTGTCTGTACAGATTCAAGATCTTCAGCACGAACTTCATTCTTTTCAAGTCGGCCTCGAAATTCCGTTAAGCGAGCCTTATTTCTTTTTTGAATAGCAAGCAATTGTTTTTTATTCATTCTCCAAAACTCCCTTTATTTGATTTAAGATTTTTATTCTTTTCTCTACCTGTTCATCTATTTCTTTACTTCTCAAAGACACCTCAGTGTCCTCGTATGCGGGTATTGACACCACCGATATCTCGTAGAGTTCAACCTCATTCAAGGTCCGGACGGCAGGCTCTACTGAGTAATCCCATGCTTCACCGGTTGCCCAAAATCCAAATGAACATTGATTGATATCGCCACGTTTCATAGACTCAGCTAAGTCACGAGCAAGCGATGTGTTCGGCAGCTCCACCTCAAACTTAAGACCACGGGTGTCTTCCTCTACCTTCAAGGTCCCGTTTTTAGTCCGCCCCAACACATGATCCCAGTTATGATTAAATAAGGCCCTTATGTCTCCATTTTCAGAAATTGTTCGGGCAAAGGCACCAGGTGTAATTACTTCTTCAAAAAAGTCTCCGATCGATGTCTTCGAATTAAAAACTGCAGCATACCCACTTATGACCACAGGTTCATTGCCGGTGCCGTCCCGGGTCTGAAGGTTGGTGATGTCAACGATCCGCGTTTCCTTCTTCTTTGTCACTTTCATCACCTCCCTTCAGTGAATCATCAGTAGCTTTCTTCTCGCCGATTTTCGATAAGTCGTTAGAGATATAGACAGCCTGCGTCTCAGGTGTGTTTTGCTTAGGGAACCCAAGCATGTCAGCAACGTTGTCCGGTGCCGTGATCCCAGTCCGAACAATGTTATAACCGATATTTGTTTTGGTGCTGTAAGGAACAAAGTCCAGGATATTAATCTTGAACTTGATACGGTTGTCTGAATCGCGACCAAAAAAAAGAAGACTCAAATGGTCTTCGAAGTTTTTCATTATTGGACGAACCGCTTTGTTATGAAGGTACATCATTGCTTTTTCAAGATCAGATTTTGTCAATGCCGTGTAAGTGTCCACATTTATCCCTAAGAACTTGCCCAAGTCTTTCTTGTATACATTCAAGTACGCTAAAATCTTCTCATCCTCAATAGGACTTTTCATACTTTCAATTGAATACCCCTTACCAAGAGGGATCATTTTCACTGATCGAGATTCATCTATCGCTTCCAGCTGATCGAGGATTGCTTTAATCAATTTAGATTGTGCAGCATTCTGTGGGTTGATGTGAGCATCTAACTTCAAAAGGAAAGCCAGTAGCCCACCTTTAGAGTATTTGTCTGTCAGGACCTTCTCAGCACTCATGACACCCTCTAAAGTGTTCTTGCCTAAATGGAGCAATCCCACACCCTGCAAATGGCTAGTGCCTATGTTCTTGACATGCCGGATCATGAAGGAAGGAATCTCTTCCCCGCCAATTTTGAAATGCTCTATCAGATGTTCATCGATCTCTGTATAAACATTTGATGCTAAGTGTAGCCGGTTGCCGTCAAGCACCGGGAAGACTTCACCTTGAAGAAGATAAGTATTAGTCATCAGTTTTATGAATTCTGAGCCGGTTAAATAATTATTTGGATTCTTCAAGGATTTAAGGACTGAATGGTTTTTTATTTCATTCCCATCCCTATCCTCCACTACAATCTCAGCCAGCATCATCTGATTGCTAATATCCTGCAAGAGCTCATACACATCACTGGATTCAAGGATATTGTCATCATTGACGTACCTGCCTCCATATCGGATTGTATTGGAATAAATGTCTTCGAACCAGCCGCGCTTCTCTAATTGATTGTAAAGATAATTTGTGAATCGATCTCTTAATCCCAATGTCTCACCTCCTTCAACTTTTTAAATTTCCAAAAAATTTTATTACACTTCATTTCCAGATTTGTTAAAATCAATTTGGAAGGAGGTGTAAAAATATGGATAGATTTGAACAACATCAAGAAAACATTAAAGATTTCGCTACTATTGCCATGTTTAATTGCCAACGGATGTATCGATTGTTATCTGATGAATCGGACCGAGAACAGATAAATGAACACGCTCTTTATGGTTATCATTCAATGGCTTTTTCTGCATTCATGACAATGAAGTCTTACTACTTACAAAACGATGAGTTATCACATTGGGAGTTTGATAGCTTCATTGAAAAGTTTGAACAATTTAGTAGAGAATTTGTATCTAGCAGGGAAATAAACCACAGTATGCAGTGGACGTTTGGGTACTACAGTGAATTAGTAGAAGCTTATAATGATTTAGCTAATCTTTTAAAACTTAAGGCTGTAGAAGTCCCTGAATAAAACACACATCAAAACATGGAGTTAGCTTTGTTTCCTCCATGTTTTTTTATCTATAAATTTCACTAATCAATTCATCCATTCCATCCTGATCAATATCATCCATCAGCATCATCGTCTCTTTGTGAGCAACTAAAAAAGCCACAAATCCATCAATTTTCTTTTTGGACTGTCGCTTTGAGGGACCCTTCATTCCATTTATGTTTGTCACTACTACCAGATTAAGAGCACAGTAGATAAACAATGGATTGTCGGTCATTATTCTCTTTTCATAAATCAATCTTTCTGCATCATCAATCATAGCATTCATGACATTCGGATATTGATTGACCACAATACATTCAAGTCCCAAGTTCTCACACTTCTCAATAAGCTTCTGAGACATGGCCGGGTCATAATTTAACTGCTGCACATCGTACAGATCCATGCATTCAGAAATATAATCCATGACTTGGTCCTGATCTATCATCTTCCCATCACAGAATTGAACAAATCCACGCTCAACCAAATCGGTATATGGCACATTGTCTTCCTTCTCCCTGGATTCGATATCTGCATTAGGGATGAAGTACATTTGTTTGACCTTAAGAATGGACCGTCCTTCCTCATCGTGTGTAGGGAAATTCAAATTCACACAGGTTAAGTCGGTGGTCTTGGATAAGTCCAGTCCGAGATAACACGTTTCCCCCTGCAGGTCCCCCAGGTCATCCACAAGGATATGTTCCACCTGGTCCTGCTCAAAAAAATTGTCTGCACCGTTGACGAATACATTCAAGTGCTTAGAAAGGAATTCCGCTTTCTTGTGGGCCGACCGGTTAGCCGTAATGAATTCCGATTCAAGTGCGCTCATTGTTACCGAGATACTTATATTCGGGTTGACCATCGCCCATACTTTCCTGTCTGTCCACTCATATCCTTTGTTAGGCTCATAAACCATGACGAAGTTTGAATCGTTATCGTCATTCTTCAGGACTTCCTTAGCCTCCCGGTAGACACGCATACCCACACTTGATGAACCTTTACCAGCTGTACTGATATTGAACATGATCGGCTCGTCCCGGGCAACCTGGGCTGACTTGAAGTTGTCGTATTGATCCATGTTCTCCTGTTTGTGCAACTCGTCATTGAGTACAAAATGTGGATTGGAACCTTCAATGGAGTCAATATTCTTACTCATTACGATGAATTGGTTAGAATATGCCAGACCATCGTGAATGTAGTCATAGGTCACGGATGAAACGGTACCTTTTGGACCCTTGTATATGTGGGAAGCGTTCATCAATGCATCGTGGTTCATGATCGTGGCAGCAAATGGCTTTGCAGCATATTGCGCCTGGTTAAAATCACTTGCACAACAGTAGCAATCCGCACTGAGTACTCCTTCACCGAACATTGAATAGCCCAGGGCACCTACCGCAATCAACGTTTTACCGTTTTTCTTTGGCACCTGGATATAACATTCCCGGGTCACCCGGACCACTTTTCCTTTCTCGTTCTTATGAACCCAGCCATATATCCACGAATAAGCGAATTTCTCCCATTCTTCCAAAATAAAAGGCTGGCCGGCAAGATCACCTTTTGTGTGCCGGACGAATGTTTCTACCCAGTCCATCATTTCATTGGCACGGTCCACATCAAACCAAAGGTCTTTCCGCTTCTTCCACCTGAAATAACGATCCACCATCTGCTTAATTGTGTCAGGATATTTCTTTGGGCTCTTCCTTACTTTCCTTGCAAATATTTCTGCATAATTTATCCCGCGTTCAATCATTTTGAATTCCGCCACTTTTTCCTATGAGCCGACAGTTCATCCTCCACCGGCTCCGGCTTTTTCATTTCTTCATCTTTTCTGACTGATGATCCTCCGGTTACAATCTTACCTGGCTTCGACTTATTGGTGAGCCCCAGTAAATCCAGTGCTTTCGTCTTCTTGTCGGCCCATGTTTCGACCTGCTGCGCAAGAGGATGTTTGGAGTTATTGGTGGCCCCGGCTTTGTTGGTGTGACGTTGGGTGGCCGGGAAGCCCTTCTCCTTCCACTGGATGTACATGGTCATATACACCTCAAAGATATCCAAGTAAGATTCAATCAACGGATCGAGTGTAAGGGTGTAAATTTCAGCGTCTCTCATGATTTTCAGAATCCTTTGTTTCTCCGACTCCGTTTTTTCAGCAACCATTTTTTCACGCTGTTTTCTTGTAGACATTATTTACACCCCCCTTTATATTTTCAAAATATTGTCTAACGATAGAAACGACTCCCTTGCTACCTATCTTCCCTAAAGGAGAAAAATCCAGATTGGGTAGGGGGGGATTATCCAAAATAACTCGGAAATATTTTTCCTTTGTCATCTTTGTTCTCTTCTTCGGTGTGACACTTCGGACATAATAATTTCAAATTGTTTTCATCAAGCTTTAATGTTGGATCGTCTTTGATTGGTATCTCATGATGAACATGAGCTTGCCTGCCGAATATGAACCGTCCACACTTTTGACAACAGCCTCGTTCTCTTTGATAAACAAGTGACCTCATGTTTTTCCAAGGCTTCGAATTATAGAACTGCTTGTTATCATGGTGGTATATGTCCCTCTTCTTACGTTTCCTAAGGACCGATTTACTGGACCTTTTGTGGTCTTCACAGTAATAACCGCGGTCTAATTTATTTCCGCAGCCATTGAAATCACAGTACTTCATTACTCATCAGCTGCAGTTAATGTTTCGAGGATGTGAGCACGAATAGTTTCCTCTTTCTTCATGTTGCCAGGTACCTCGATGTCATTCTGCTTGGCAAAGTCTTTTAGCTGATCTGCATTCATTGAGTCCAAGTCAACCTCAGTTTTGTTATCTTCCTGCATTTCTTTCTTCTCCGACAGCATGCTCTTAGGCTCCTTTGTTACTTCAAAGCCTGGCTTCTTGCCTGCAGGTACAAAACGGATCTTCTTTGCCTCAGTGTCCCAATACTCAGTGCCCTGTGCCGTCTTTCTCATTTCAATATTCATTTCCTTCAGCTCCTTTATTAAATGGATATAGCCTCCAATAAAAAAAGCATCTCACCTAGAGATACTTAAAAATGAATTTTGCTAATTACTTTATCGAAAAAGTATATGATTATTAATAAAACAATAGGATAAATAGCTAGAACAGATTTTATTAAGCCTTCTTTAATTCGATAAACCCAAACCTCCTTTTTGAATTTTTTTCTATTATCCTCAGTTGATACATAATAATCGATGTTTAAATGATTCTCTTTCCCAATAATCAGCCTTTCATACTCTCTTTGAAACTCTTTCAACTTTTCTGCATCTAATTGTTCATCGCTGGACTCAAATCGATCAAACTTATTATTAAGAACATCTAAGTGTTGATAGTTAGTTTCAAAATCACCTGCCCGTTCTTTGTAATTCCTTAAATTTAAAAACATTGTAAAGTATGTCAAGGACAATGAAAGGACAAGAAGTATCTTAGTTGCAAAAACTCCTTCTTCGCCCGATTGGTTTAAGAACCATACTGATAGAATTAATATAATTAATGAGTAAAAATGTATTATCTTTTCAAAGTAACTGTGATTCTTCCTCAATCTTTTTGATGCTTCTATTCTCGATTGTCTGGTTGTTTTCATTCTCCTTTTTAAAGCTTTAAATTCTTTTTCGGTTTTATTTAACTCGACTTCTTCATTCATTTCATTCTCTCCTTTCGCCTACTTAATTCGACAAAAGAAGATTTTTTCCTTTATCTTCTCCTTACAGCTCCTCCCACTCTTTTGTAAGTATCCCTGTTCATCCCCATGATCTCTTCCCAGTCAACATCCTCATGATGAATTTTTTTCTTTTGCTCTGGCTCTTTTTTCTTATTGTAATTTAGCTTCTCAAGTTGAACTTCGCTCAGATGATCTACTATCCTCATTTCAATCACCCTCAAATCCTTCTCAGATTTGCCCAGTTTCGTTTTTATCTACTGAGGTAACACTATGGACCTAAGACATCAAAAAAGACTCCCTTCGTCTGAAAGGAGCCCTCTTTGATATATTTCGTTAATACCATATTAGCACCTCTAAAGAGAAATGCTCTGCTAAATCTCTGCCTTATATCGGTCACTTCACTGCCTTATACTTTCTTTTGATTGGATCAAAAGACCTTAGGTAATTTCTAATGAATACCCTGATGTTATGTACTTCTTCCTCAATTTGTGATATACCACATCCTTTTTCATACATTTCACGGTTAAGTTCATTCGAAAACATAGCAGGAGCCATTGCTAAATCTTTATCGTATTTACCTTTAGCTAGATCCTTTTTAAATCTAGGGACTCCTCCATAGAATATAGCTGCTAAATCATTCAGTTTTGGTTCCAATCCGCTTAACACCCTACTCGTAATTATTTCTGGGAGGAACGGTTCTGACTTACATGATTTTATCAAATGCTCTAGTCTGTCAATTATAGGGTCTGTAGGAGTCCCTGGATGAAAAAAAGGATTTTCTTCCTTTTCTTCCTGACTTTGATATCCGTCAACTATTTTTTGAAAATATGTATGCCTTTTAAGAGTATGATTAGACCAATATTTATCTGAGGTATTATCAAACTCTTCATATAATCTCTTTGATAAACTTTCTAAATGGTCCATTGATCTCTTATGGTACTCGGTATTAACTGTATTTAAAAACCCTTTCTTAGCACTCAAAAATGTTAATATCGCGACTGCCCCACCTGTAATGTAAAAAAGTATTTGTACTATTGACACTAGATTCTTTAAACTTGGCAAATCTATATTCACGTTTCCATCTCCTTTACAATTGTAAAGCAAGCACCCTCTAAGGATGCTTACTTAGTTTATATACTTCTATTCTTAATATAAAAGCCAGCTTATAAAATATTCTAGCCTTTAATCGGTAATACCTTCTTTCACTCATTCCAATTTCGTTATATAACTCATAATCGAAGATCTCTTCATCCTCCAGGTAACGCTTATAAATGATTTCTCTCTCCATTTTACTAAGTCGATTTACTGCCCTTAGGACCCATTCGATATGTTTATCCCTAGCTATATCTAATTCTATACGACCTATAGCAGCCTGCTCTGTCGATGAATGAAACTCATTCGAAAATGATGGAGGAACGAGTGAATAGGTTGCAGTAACCTTAGGAAGCTTGTCTTCTGGAACAGTAAGTAAAAAGAATCGATATTTTTCTAATGCTGATTCAACAGCTGCCTTTGTTTTCTCTCTGTCGATCTCAGGAAGCATAAACAATTGTTTTCCCAACATTAACCCCTCCCGTATGATAAAATATTCTTAGCCAAAATATTTTATGGATCGGGAGAAATCTTGGTCTATTTTTTTTCGCTATCTTCAACTTTAGCAATCAACCATTCTATTTCTTCCACAGTGATACGACCGTTCTTCACACGTTCTTTGATTGATTCTAAAGTAATTTTGTATTCTTCCACTTTTATCTCTCCTTTAAAAATTATCCAAGAACAATTAAAACATATTTTGAGTAGACTTATCATCAAATCTCTCACCATATCTCCGTTCATACTCCTCAATGGCTCCTGGAACCCCAAGGATGCAATCCTTGATAAGTTCCAAGAGCTTTGTTTGTAAATATGGATTAATGAAGCTCTTTTTCCTCAAATGGATCTTCTTCCTTTTCTTCCTCATTCACATCATCAATACTCATCTGGTCCTTAGAGACCTCCACATTACCGTTCCCATCCACTTTGTACTCAATACCTTCGGGACCTTCATAAAACTCCTCTATGCTCATCTGAGACGGCTGAATAGATAAGTTCACGTTACGGCCAGCGTATTTATATAGCTCCTGTGCTTTCTTCTCTGAATCTCCTTTTATTGCAAACTTCATGGAGGTCTTCTTTGAATCTCGTTGAATGTTCATAAACTCAGCTGATGTTTCCCCAGCTGCACAACCTTCTATTTCAAACAAGATGATGCTGCCTGCCAGTGCATATAATTCAGTGGTTGCCGTGTCTCCTTCTTCTTGACCTTTGATTTCGAACTTAAGGACCTCTTTCTTATCGTCCTTCTGTTGCATTTTAAAGAATACGTTTAATTGAGTTCTGCTCATGATCTCGTCTCCCTTATTTGTTATTTGTGAAAGTCATTAGGCAACCTAAGCCGTATCCATGCTCTTTAATTTCACTCGATTGCACCCATCCTCGGTCTTTGTGACTCTTAATCACCCTGGCCAGTGAATGCTCTGTCACTCCATATACGACTTTCTTTAATGGTTTATATTTTGCACTCATGCCTTCCTCTTCACATCTGCTTTGCCTTGTATGATTGACTCAATAACCTGAGCCTTATTAACGGAAAGTCTTGACTCTCCCGTTTCCTCCACCACGAATAAGTCGAAAGCTATTTGAGCCAGGATGAACGCATCAACCACGTTGTCACTTTTATGCTGGTATAGATAATCATTCATCACAGCTTGCATAACAGCTTTCTTTTTCTGTGGTCCGGTCAATCGTTTCTTGCTGCCTTTCTCTCCGGTCCATCCCGTCACCCCTACATATTTCTTCACTGCATTTGGAGCAACTTCATAATAGGCAAGCTTTCTTTTGTATAGTTCATTCCGAATCCCATGATGCAGCCCACCTGCAAACATAGCCTTCTGGGTACTAAACGGGAACCCTTCGATACAGATCAAGTCACCTGGCTGAACATGGACAACAATTTCGTTGATCAGTGTAATCATCCTTTTAGGATCCTGACTCCCTACACCGGTCAATTCCTTTTCTCTGAGAACCAACCCACTATCATCTAGGGCAACAAATCCTGTCTTGGTGGATGGATCAATACCGACAAATCTCATAACGCTCTCCTCCTCGCCTTCTCATTCTCATATACTTGCTCCAACTCACTTAAAGTCAATTCATATAGTTGTTTGCCGCATGGTGTTTTAAAGTAATCCAATTTGATTAGCTCACTTTTGTAAAAGTCCATCTTGGCTTCAATTCCTCTTCTCAGCAGTCCATATGGTACAGTTGAAATCATATTCACACCTTCTTTACATAAAGTTCAGTTCTTCCTGCCTGACCAGGTTAATGAATTTTCCGTATTCTTTAATGAATCCCAGCTTTACGGTTCCAGTTGGCCCATTTCGGTGCTTACTGACAATCAGTTCGGTTATTCCTTTGAGCTCTGAATCCTTGTAATAATATTCATCTCGGTACAGGAACCCTATGACATCTGCATCCTGCTCAATTTGTCCCGATTCCCTCAGATCGGACATCATCGGACGCTTATCCTGTCTTTGTTCTACTCCCCTGGAAAGCTGAGAGAGAGCCACAACATTCACGTCAAGCTCTCTCGCCATTGCCTTAAGGGTCCTGCTTATATCACTTATCTCCTGCAGCCGGTTTCCTTTGTAACTCGCGTTCCCCATGATCAGCTGAAGGTAGTCAATCATAACTAAGAGCTTCTTGCCTGGGTTCTCACGTTTTACCTTCCGGACTTTTGACCATATATAGTTCACTGTGACACTTGGCTTATCAAAGATATTTAAATCAAGGTTGTTTAGGATTCCAAGTGCTTGTGATAACTTATTCCAGTCGTGATCGGTAAAATCTTCGCTTGCGTTTTTCATCTTCTGAGCGTCTATGTTGCCAGCAATCGATATTAATCGCTTCAGTAGCTGCTTCTTAGGCATCTCCAAGGAGAATATGCATGGGATGTCACCTTGTTCAGCAGCATTGTAAGCTACATTGAGTGCAAAGGCTGTCTTCCCCATCGATGGCCGTGCCCCTATGATGATAAGGTCACTTTCCTGAAGTCCGCCGGTTAGCTTATTCAGATCATCGAAGCCAGTTTGTATGCCTGTCATTTCATCAGTCTGAGTACTTAGCTGGTCATATAGCTGATAAAGTTCTTCTCTTATGCCTCCATCATCATCTGCTGCCTCTGCTTCCTCCATCTTCATCAATTCGCTGATCACTGTCTGGATAGCTTCGTGCGGATCCTCTTCAAGAAGTTGTTTTTTAAAATCATTGGCCAGTTGCAAGGACTTTCTTTTCCTCCAATTTTCAAGGACAAGAGATTCATAGAATTTGAAGTTTCGAGTAGTCGGCACTGACTCGGCTAGCTGCATCATGTATGAAACTCCACCGACTTTATCCATGCTCTTTTCAACTAGCTCAACAAGGGTCACGATATCGATTGGCTTTCCTTTTTCATCGAGCTTCTTCATGGCCCAGAAGATTCGTTTGTTCTCAATGATGTGGAAATGATATGACTGCAGTACACAATCTTTTATCAAGTCACCTTCGAGAAGAACGGATCCGATAACAGATTGCTCAGCCTCTACGTTTACGATCTGAGGTTCTTCAACTAGCTGATTCATTGCTGTTCACCTCATCCGGGATATTTAGAATTTTTCTGATTTCAGCAAGGGCCTTTTCTCGTACTTCAGGACTTGCTGCATTTCTTCGGTTCCTGGCACGGTCTCTGAGCATTTCATTTGTTTCTTCTACCGATGGGACTGCCGGACCTGATGGAATTTCTTCTTTTGAATAATTAATGAGCTCAGATATTGTTGGGACAAATTTGGATTCCTGAGCAAGTCTGTCTGCGTTATACAAGATGATTTCAGGATCTTTGTCTTTCAAAAGCCGGTGCCAGGTATTTATTTTCACCTGGTCAAAATAGAAATTATTAAACACGTTTTCAAAAAGAGTCATAACTTCAAAAACCTGTTCCTTATTCACTTAGATCGAAATCCTCCTTGCTTGGTCTTTTTTTCGTTCCTTTACGACCAGTGTTCTTAAATGATTGTTCGAACTTCCTTGCATCTTCTATTGTTTGTACTCCTGCATTAACCCACTTCTTCAAGATGCCTTCTGTGTAATCAAAACCTTTCTTCTCTTTCTTAGCTGATAGTTTCATGGCTGCCAAAACCAAATCTGAGTTAAGATCCTTTATCCAGTGATCAATCAATTCGTACACATAGGTGGAAGATGATACTCCGACTTGGAGGTTTTGATGGTAGAAATCAATCACATCATTTTGACTACTACCACTACTACTAGAGTTCTTTAAATTCTTTAAGTTCTTGTTTGTGTTATTTTGTTGTTCTTTTGTTGTTCTTTTGTTGTTATTCTGTTGTTCCTCTTCGACATCATGAGCCTGGTAATTTCCCCATTTATCAACGGTTACGACGGTGAATTTGTTGTTACTGTCCATCGATATGGAACCGAGGTCTTCAAGAAGCTTCATGTACTTCCAAACTGTTGATTCCTTCATGTTCAATTCAGATGCCGCTCTGCTTCTCCCAAATACGAATTGACCAGGCTTCAAGTTAATAACTTTCATTCCAACTAACTGTTTATAATCGGTGTGAGATGCTTTCAAAAGGCAATACATGAAAATTTTTAAAAGCTTCTCGTTCTGAAATATGTCACTCTGCAGTAATTTACGATGCACCTTTAACCAACCTGATGAAATAGCACCTCACCCCTTCTTTCTATATTTCCGTTTGCTGACAAATTGCAAAACCATGTTTAACTGCAACCACTCTGTAATGAGGATAGTGCTTCATGTAGTCTTTAATGAATTGTTTGGCTTATTCTTTACTGGATGCCTTCTCCCATATCCATTTCGGGAGAAGGACTCTGTACTGATCGTTCATTGGTTATCAGTCCAGTTGACCTTCTTTGAAGTCGAATTCCATTTCGATTGCTTCTGCTTTTTTACTAGCTTCATTGATTCTCAGGTCAACAAGCTTGGAAAGACCGGTCACCTGGCTTAGAGTCAAATCTGCAGGCTTCTTGTTGAAGTTCTCTTTAACCAGATCAGTGACAATCTTTTTATCAAGCGATGATTGTTTAACCTTTTGATTAATTCCATCCCAAGCTTCTTTCAGTTGGTCTTCTTCATCAACCATTTCCCCGGGTCCTGGCTCATCGAAAGAATCAGGAGTGATATCTTTTCTTTCTCTAGGCTGGTAAGGATCAACGGAATCCTCCTGGGCGCCCGTGGCATCATCCACATCGATTCCGAATTGAAGCTTTAATGCACGTTTCAGAGCGTGCTTTTTAAACATGTCATTGTAGTAAGTCTTCCACTGGGACCCTGACTTTGTTCGTAGATGCTCAACCTCATCAGCCTCAATGACTACTACCTTGTCCGGGTACCCTTCACGTTTGGCGATTGCATATGAGGCGGCCACCTTGCCCCGAGGGATTTTGATTGTGTGCTTTTCAATCTTTAGCTCCTGTGTCTCCGGATCCACACCGATTTCAAAGTCATCGTTTTCATGAACCAGTTGAACCGTTACCCCTTTATAATCTTCACGCTGCTGGGCAAGATACTGAATTCCCTCTACCGATACCTGGATGCTCATTTGATTACCGTACTTGATGAAGTAGATATGGTTTTTGAATGGATTCAGGTTGTTCTGCTTACAGATTTGAATGAACAGTGCCAACTCCTCGTTAGTGGCTCCCTTGGCAATCGAGTTGACAACGACCTCTAATTCTTTTTGGGTGAACACATTCTCGAATTCTTGAGTGTTAATTGCGGATAATTGATTTTTACTCACTTCGTCTCCTCCTTCATTTGGTGGACCAGGCAACCGAGATTACAGAACAAATCTTTCCCCCGGTGCCATACCTGGTTCCCTTTGTAAATTGGCTGCTCACAGTTTGAATTAGTGCAAATGTTTATTGGTTGTTTCATACTGGCCACCTTATTCTTTGGTATCAATTTCAGCAGCTTTATTTTGCAAGCTCTCAAGCATTTTGGGGATATTGAGTCTTTCGATAATGTCCACCGACAACTGCTCTTTCAGGTTATTTTCCAGAGCCTTAACAATGGTTTCTTCTGCATCCTTACGAGCCGTTTGAATCATGGCACTTACTTTTCCAGTTAACTCCTTAGCAAGATAGTTATTTATGAAATATTCACTAATCGATAGCCTCGCATCACTGTTGTATTTAGCTTCCCGTCCATGTTCATCAAGCAACTTTTTGGTAAGGTGTGCTTCGTACTTCTTACCGATGTATTGACTGATTGGAATATATTCAACCTCTGAGCCCCAGCTATTAGTCTTATGTGGGATTTGCAGATCTTCAATTTTAGTTTCAAGAGTCTTTTCGATGAAACTTGAAGTAACACGATCAGCAATCTCAGCAAGTTGAGTATTTAGTTTTTCAGCGATTTGATTCTCAGCATTTTTGATTAATCTGTTTTGGAGATTCGCAATTACTTGCTCTTTGATTGCCTCATCTAATGATTCATCTTCATTTAACCAATCAAGTTCCAACTCGATTTTTACATTCGCCATTATTTATCACCTTCTGTTTCTACAGTTTTTATATTTAGATCCTCATCCTTAACCCTGGCCACAATCAGCTGACCAGCCGGCGCGGTAAAGTTCAAAATCGACTCAGCGTTATCCACAAATGTCGGTGCAATTACCTTAGACTGTTTGCTCAGCACCTCAATTAGTTCCAATCCGGCTCTTATCTTCTCAGCCGTTGAAAGCTTGCTGTAAGGCTTACCATCCATCTCAATTTCGAATGTCGCTCTCTCTTCACCATTCTTGAGAGTTTCATAGAGTTTGACCGAGATTGTGGTGAATAGTTCATCAACCTTGCTGACCATTAGTTCAGATCGCTTGGACTTGAATTCTTTGATAGCGTCCACAATGGCCTTTGATGTGACCAATTCCTTCCGAAGGGCTTCCTTCTTATCCAGTGAACCCTTGTGATCGGATTCCAAGTTCGCTGATTGCTCTGAATCCCTGATTGCCATTTGTAGCTGCATCAGTTTATCTTCAATGTCATTTAACTCAGCACGGTTAATTTCACCTGGATCCGGTAGCTCAGCAAGCTTTCCTTTCAACTCATTCACCTTTTTAACAAGATCTTGTCCTTTTGCCACCTCTCTGTTGAATCTCTTCACCCTGTCTTCCTTTACTTTCTGAATGGCCGACTCGTCCAAAGGTTGGCCGCAAGTGGAACATAACTCCTTGACTGTTTCATCTTTAATGCCCTGGACTAGAGCCTTTTGATTAGCCACCTGAGAAGTCAAATTATCAATCTGTCCCTCTAGGCGATTACGCTCAATAATGCTCTTCTGGACCTTTGCATTCTCTTCATCGATTTCAGTGCGCTTCTTATGTAGAAGCTCAATCTCTTTCTTGAAGTGTTTAACATCGTCTCCTTTATTACTTTGCTTTGACATTTGTTCTTCAAGAGTTACAACACGCTCAGCTGCTCTTTCATATGCTTTATCATTGGACCGCACTTTTTCACGATGAAGTTTATCCAAATCTTCAAGTGAATGTTTCTTCAAAGGTTCTTCAAGTCGGTCCCTGTCAACCTTCGACAATTCAGCAAGTACTTCTTTATTCAAAGGCTCACTCACATACTGCAGTAATTGCCCCCTTTGATCCTGCCAATGCTGAGTGAAAAAGTGACCAGGATTGAACAGAGATAAGAAAAGGTTTTTGTCAAATTGACCTTCTAAAAACTCATTGAACTCAGTTGCTTTTTTAGGAACCTCGTTGATGAAATACTTAGCCGTTTTTTTCTGAGTCCGACCGAACAATACATCCTTGCCACTGATACACACAATTAACTCTACTTTCGCCTCGGTCCCTGCCCCTGAATCAATTGGCCGGGGATCCAGCTTGCTTCCTGAAATATCCGTCCCGAATAGTACCCAGGAGATTGCGTCTCCGATTGAGGACTTCCCTGCACCATTACGGCCTTGGATATTAGTAACTTCACCAAAATTTACTGTGACTGATTTATGATTTTTAAAATTTTCAAGCGCTAGTGTTTTAAAAGCGATTTGCATGTGTTAAACCTCCATTTGATTTTATGGAGTGATTCGAGTACAATTTAAGTGCATAAATTGGAGAATCACTTTGATTTAATGACCTGTGTTGCAGCACGGGTCATTTTTCATTTTCAGGAGCTGCCGGTGCCTTTAGAATTGCCACCCCTTTTGGGAAACCATTCCATAGGAAGAACTGGTATTGCTCCCATGTAATTTCAATAACCTCTCCCTGATCGTCGAGGTACCCGTTCATCTTCTCACCACCTTTCAAGATTCCAGATCACGATTAAGCTGACTGCACTAATTTCATTTGATTCATTTTGTTTCTTGCTTTAACCTCAACAGCCAACAACAATGTCGGATTATTACGCATCTCCTTACAAAGCTCCCTGACTTCACCGGCCTTCATCAAACGACTTGCTGAAAATGTGAAATTCATTTCTTCCATCTCCTTTGAGAAAATTTTCATCATATGAATCTATAAAACTTTATATTCCTAATAGAAATCACCAAATTTCGCATTTATGGTAAAAAGAAGTGAGCTTATTAGCTCAATGGTTATGCACTTAATGCTTCTTCCTGTTCCCTCTGTTCCTCTTCGAGAATACGAGGAACAGAGGTCTTCATGAAAAACTCAAGCATTTTTAATTTGATTTCTTCACTTGGTTGTTCTTCTGGAGCCATCATTAGCGCCCCTCCTTTATGCGGTACTTTTATTCCGAAAAAACTCGGACACATCGCCAAAAAAAATATTATCTACCGGAATGCCATAAACATCTTCAATTTGGATAAAGAAAGTTCTTGGAACGTTAGTGGAGTCTCTTTCGTACTTCCAAAGTGTGTCTTTGTTGATCCCAAACTTTTCTGCCGCTTCCACTAAATTCAAATTGGAGTTGACTCTTGCTGCTTTCAAGGTAATCTTTAACAAGTAATTCACCTCCTTATATGTAATGTATTAACAGAATATCCGATTTTTCTCGGACTGTCAACCGAGTTTTTCCGGAAATTAAAAACGTTTATCTTATTTATTTCGATTTTTTTCGGATATTTTCTTTACTTTCCGTGTTTTTTCGGATAAAATGAGGATACTATATTAAGGAGGTAACTAAGATGATTGATCGTGACATGCCTTTAAAAAAGAAAATTTCTGAGAATATAAAAAAATTTATGAAAGAACAAGGGTTAACCCAAATTAGATTAAGTGAAAAATCCGGCATTTCAAAAAGCACATTATCTGATTATATAAATTGCCGCACCCTTATTAATCCTGGAAATGTTGAAAAATTATCAAATGCTTTAAACGTTCAGAAATCTGATATAGATCCTAGCTTTAGAAGTTCAATGGTTAATGAAGAGCCAGAGGAATACAAAGTAAAGAGCCAGCAATTTAAACAAATTCCTATTGTTGGTGCTATTAGCTGTGGAAATGGTGTAATTGCTTATGAAGAAATTGAAGGCTACGAAGACACACCTAAGTCCTGGTTGAATGGTGGAGAATATTTTTACTTAAAAGCAAAAGGAGATAGTATGATCAATGCTCGTATCCAAGATGGAGATCTTCTATTGATCAGAATCCAAAACGAAGTAGAAAATGGTGAAATTGCAGCAGTCTATATAGATGGTGAAGCTGTATTAAAAAGGGTTCATATTTCTGATGGATCACTTGTTCTACAAAGTGAGAATTCAAAATACCCTCCAATTGTTGTCGGTAAGAATAGTAACGTCAAAATCTTAGGTAAATTGAAGCGCACCGTTATTACTTTCTAATAATCAAAGGAGAAAAAAGATGAAAAGTTCTAATGAAGAAATACTTAACCATGTTGGTATCTACATAAGAGTTTCAACAGAAGAACAGGCAAGAGAAGGATTTTCAATTTCGGCACAGCGCGAAAAATTAAAAGCATTCTGCCATATACATGACTGGGATTCATATAAATTTTATGTGGATGAGGGTATATCGGGGAAAGACACTCAAAGACCTCAACTGCAACTGATGCTGGAACACATTAAACAGGGTCACATTAATACTGTTTTGGTCTATAGACTTGATCGCTTAACAAGATCTGTACTTGACCTTTACCAGCTATTAGACGTTTTCGAAAAAAATAATTGTAAATTTAAGTCTGCAACTGAGGTATATGATACAACGACTGCAATGGGAAGAATGTTCATTACCCTTGTAGCTGCAATGGCTCAATGGGAGAGAGAAAATCTCGGTGAACGGGTTCGAATGGGCCAGATAGAAAAAGCCCGACAAGGTAAGTATAGTGCCAAGGCTCCATTTGGATACGATAAAGATCAGAATGATGTCTTAGTGATCAACAAAAGTGAAAAAGAAATAATAATCGATATGATAAAGAAACTGGAGCAAGGATATTCTCTTAGACAATTGGCATTATATATGGACAATACCGGAGCTAAACCAGTAAGAGGTTATCAATGGCATATAACTTCTGTAAAGGGAATTTTGACTAATCCGGCTTTGTATGGTGCAACAAAATGGAGAGAGGAAATAATAAAAAATACACATGAGCCAATAATTTCAGAGAAAAAGCATAATCAAGTTAAAGATTTATTGAAAGAACGTCAACTGAAAAAGAAACGTAAGGTAAACTCATTTTTCATTTACCAGATGAAATTATTATGCCCTAATTGCGGAAACCACTTAACCAGTGAAAGATCAGTATACAAGAGAAAGAAAGATGGAGGACTTACTGAAAATAATCATTATAGATGCCAAGCTTGTGCTCTTAACAAAAGAAAGCCTATTGGGGTAAGTGAGTTGAAGATAGATAAGGCATTTGTGGATTATATGAAGAAAATCTCCTTCGATGCTACTCCTAAGCTTGAGGAAAAAGGCAATGACGAGAAAGAATTGTACCTTAAACAAATATCTATAATTAAGAAGCAGCGCGAGAAGTACCAAAAAGCCTGGGGAAAAGACCTGATGACCGATGAGGAATTCGAGGAAAGAATGAGGGAAACAAAAGAATCTCTAAATGAATTAGAAAGTTCACTTGAACAATTGGCCCCAGCACCAATCGAAGTAGATCAAGAGCATATAAACCAAATTGTAACTAACTTCAACCGTAACTGGTCTAAACTTACCCCGCGTGAAAAACACCAATTCTTAAACACCTTCATTAAAAGTATCCATTTTGAAAAACATGAGACAAACGTTGAAGTAATTGGGGTTTCTTATTATTAAAATTGCCTGTATTTATGTAAAGTACATACAGACAAAATGCTCCTGGGCCAAAAATCTCATATCGTTCATCACATAGTTGGCTCCGTCTTCCGGGGAGCGGATGCTATATCTGTCATCAAAGGCTAAGTTGCTGATTCTTCGACCAAATTCAACAGCAGCCATAATTTGAACTGCCTTTGCAAGACCGATCCCCTTCGTTTTCGTAATCTCTTCCAGGGAAGCATCCTTTAATAGATTCAATCCGTCAAAATGATTGAGCAGCCGGTTGGCCAGTTGAAGAACAGACTCGGATTTTGTTCCGGTCCGGAGTAAAATAGCCAGCAGCTCCTGGTTGGATAGACTGGCTGCACCACTTTGAATCAGTCTTTCCCGGGGTCTCTCGTCTTGAGGGAAATCCCGGATCATCAGCCTGTTTTCTTCGTGCTGGGGTTTTGTTTTTACCATTGGTTCCTCCTTTTCTTACACTCGGGAGTCATTCTCTTTGAAGATAGCCCATTTCAAGTAAAACACGATTCACTCGTGAGATGGGTAAACCGACGACGGAGAAATAATCGCCTTTGATTGCTTTGACAAATTTCGCTCCGATCCCTTGAATACCGTATGAACCAGCTTTATCAAAAGGCTCTTCCGATGCAATATAGTCGTCAATCTCTTTAGAGGTCAACTCCCAAAACGTAACATCCGTTTTTTCATAAAAAAGTTTCTCCACATCACCATTAAGGATCGCAACGCCTGTGTAGACAGCATGGGTAGAACCTGAAAGCATCTTCAGCATTTCCTTCGCTTCTTCTTTCGATTCCGGTTTTCCTAGGATCTGTCCATCCTTAGCTACGACGGTGTCAGAACCGATCACATAATGGGTGGGGTGCTGATTCGCTATCTCTTTTGCTTTTTTCTGTGCAAGATACATCACGACTTCATGAGGCAATAAATCAGATGAAAAGGTTTCATCTACAGTAGAGCTTATGACGGAAAAAGAGAGTTGGATTTGTTGTAGAAGTTCTTTTCGACGAGGAGATTGTGAAGCGAGTATGAGGTTGGACACACCATACCATTCCTTTCAGAGTAAAAATTGGGAGATACATGACTATACTACCAAATCCCTCCTCCCTAAACAAGTAAAAATAGAGCCCGCACTCTTATGTCAGCAGGCATATATCTGACATAATGAGAGAGAGAGGCTCTATATTGCATAAAGGATTATTTCCTAGAAAATAGTCTAATTCAGTCGAAACTATAATCCGCTGTAAAGTTGGAGGTAGGATAATAGTTCTTCCTGGACTTTTTGGGCATCCTCCGGGGACTTCATCGCTGCTGCAAGATTCCCTGCATTGACCAGGGATTTTTTCATGGAAGCGACGGACTCTTGTCCTACCTTGATCCCTTCCAATTCCTTTACTCCGGATTGAATGGTTTGAATTGCGGTTTCGTCAGGAGACCCGCCGAACATTCCCTTGCTGCTTTCCTCCGCTATAGTGTTGTAAAGGACATTACCTTTTTCCAGAAAGGTTTCTTCTTCACTCGAAGCGTTTATTCCCTTTGCTCCAAGGACAAAGTCTTTCGCATATACGTCCAGCCCTTGACCTTTCAATTCTCCTCCCAGTTTTTTGGCTGTCTCAAGATCTCCCGAAACACCCAATAAGAGAAAGAATTGTCCATCCTTTTCCACGCTGGCACTGGCAAAACCTTTCCCTGCCAAGCTGTCTTTCATGGCATTTAATGAGTCCTCTGATGAAAACACACCGCCTTGAAGGATCGACGTTGAGAAATCCTGTAATTCAACAGCAGATACCGCCTGCTTTCCTTCCGTATTTCCTTCTGCTGTACTGTCTTGCAGCGTTGCCGCCGGTACAGAAGGTCCATCCGTTGTCGTAATGACTTTAAGCGTGCCAAACCCTAACACTGCTCCCACCACAACCGCGCCAATTATCGACATTAAAAGATTAACAGAGTCCTGAAAAGGATTTTTGAAAGACTTTCGCTTCTTTTTGTTCCCTGACACATAATTGATTTTTTTGTATTCCTTAGGAGGTTGGGCTTCCTCATCATCTGGAAGGATCCAGTCGAACCCATTGTCTTCCGCCTCTTCCCCGGCTGCCGCTTCAGATTCCCCCAACTTCCAATCATAAACAAGAAGATCTTCTTCAAAATTTGTTTTTTCACCATTAATTTTAATAGAAATCTTTTTATCATTCCCTCTTCTTTTATCCATCACCGCCACCCTCCTTCATCTATTTTTTTCCATGCTATCACAAACAATAGAAAAAAGAACAAGACTTTTGTCGTCTTGTCCTAATAGGTTTTCGTCAAATTTTTCAGTTTTCAGCGTCACCGTCACTCGTTGTAATGGATCCTTCTTCGGCAGGATTCGTATATTGAATAAAAGGATTCTTCTTCATTGAAGGGGGCGGACTGTCAATGGACGGCACACTGTCTTGCAAATCTGTAAGCTCCGGTAAATAAAAAGCAGAGACCACTAGTTGATAGGTTAGAGGTTCGGGCTCCCTGCCATCCTGGACAGGACTCATTTCTTCCCTTCCCTCAAACACAAGTTGATTGATTTCTACAATTCGTTCAAGATTTTCCAGTTCACCAATGAACTTCTCCATTGCAAAATAGTTTTCTGATTCAACCGTCATGGTGATTTGTAATCTCTTTACAGAAGAAGTGTCCTTTTCCATCACTTTCTCATCTGAAGGTTCTCCTCCATTTCCCAAGGCGGGATCTTCATTTTCTTCACTGGAAAACAGGAAATCTTCCTTCGCGAAGCTCATAGATTGAATCGTACTTTGAGACAGGACCTCTACTTTTTCAAACTGAAGGATGAGCTGTTCTGTTAGCGGATCGACTGGAATTTGCCCTTGCAGACTTTTAGTATCCCTGTATGAATGGTTTTCAATTTGAGATGTCTTGGTTTCAATTGCTGCTAAAATCTTTTGTTCTGTTTTCAGTTCCTCATGTTTGATCCTCAGCCTGTCTTTTGGGGGAGAATAGACAAAGAAATAGAAGAGAAACAAGGTAAATAGGCACGCTAACGTAATTCCTATTAAAAGCAGTCTTTCTTTTTTGTTCACTGCTGACATCATTCCTCGACCTCCTCTTCTAAGGAGGTGTCATCTGACTGTTGAAGTTTTACAGAATCAAGGGAAATTGAAAAATCAGCCAGATACCTGGGGACCACTCCACTTTCATCCCAGTCCATATCTTCACCGGTCATATTGTTTGTCGTGATCTCAAGGATTTCTGCTTCTTTAATCCACTCTACACCTTTTAAATGATGCAGATAATAGGCTGCTTCCCGGGATGAATCAAATTGTATGGAAGCATTAATTGATTGTCTTTCACTATATTCAAAGGTCTGAATGAATCCCCGGGGAGGCAGTAACGAGATCAGCTCGTTGAGTACAGGAACTGTCTCGATTGGATAGTTTGTCATCCATTCAATTGTTTCCTTAAGCTCCCTTGCTCCTTGGGAAGACTCTGAATCAAGCAATTTCCTTTGTTGTACTTCAATGATTTTTTTCGTTTGTGAGATACCTTCAATCGTTCTTTCCGTTTCCGATTGAACGCTTCGAAGGGAGAAAAAGAAGAAGAGACATACAACAAAAAATACTAAAAGAATGATAGCGATACTGGATACAAACACAGCACTCTTCTTTTCTTTTTCCGGCAATAGGTTAATATCAATGAGATTCAACATATTGCACCTCTTTTAGCGCCAGACCCAAAGCTATGGCAAACTTATCGGATATCTTCCCGCCATCCACAGTGTGGATCCCTTCCAGACGTTGAAAGCCGACGGGGATACTAAGTCTTTCCTTTATATACATTTCAATCTGACGTATATTCGGATGATCACCACTAATGAGAGCCCGTTCAACAGAGAAATCTCCTTTGTGGAGTGAATACTGATAAAAGTTCATCACTTTCTCTATTTCACTGAACGCATCTTCGACATTTCTCCAAGCGAGATGCTCTTCAATCAATACGTTCTTATTTTCCTGCTCTAACACAATCGGTCTAGTAAAGATCGGTTTATGCTCTCGGAAAATGGAGATGGTTAATAATCTCTCATCAAAATGCAGGAACATTGTATGCTCATGTGGTGAAACGGATCTTTGCTCTACTGATAACCTGTAAAGAGAGAGGGGTGAAATGTCTGCAACAATGGGCTTTAATTTCGCATCCTCCAGCACATCTTTGTAGCTATCCACCACTTCCTGATGGGATGCGATTAAAAGGACCTCTCTACCATCTTCCACTTCATCTAACAAAGCATAGTCAAAAACGGGATCTTCAAAAGGCAAATGAATGCTAGTACCAATTTCTAAAAACAAGTATCCCTCTATTTCATCTTCTTTCAGATCAAGGGGAATCCTCACTTTTCTTAACACGACAAACGGATCAGGTGCGACAAATCGCATCGATCTTCCTTTAATTCCCCACTCCTCTACACATTCTTCCAATATAAATGATAGAGTTTGTTCATCCATGATCCTTCCACCTTTAATGACTCCGTCCGGAAGGGAGCGTTCCCCACATGCCTGAACAACTAGTGGCGAAGTCTGCTTCAACTCTAGAAAGCGGATGAAATTGTCTGTGAACACGATATTGGATGTTTTTTTGCTGCTAGAGAGAAACGATAATAAACCCATGGAATGAACCCTTTCTTTACATTAATAGAAAAACGATAGATATGCGGATAGGATGGCATCGTAATACAAATAAGCAAGGATGGTCCCTAAAGCGATAAACGGACCGAAGGGAATCGGTTTACCTTTCTCAATGACCTTGAATGCCAGTGCAACCAAGCCAAAGATCGCTCCAAAGAAGGTTGCCAGCATGAAGGACAGGATCATGACCTTCAATCCGACAACGAAGCCGATGACTCCATATAACTTGATATCGCCTCCACCCATGCCGCCTTTACTGACGATGGCGATCAGAAGAAGGAGCCCGAATCCAACAGCGGCACCGACCAGACTATCCCACCACGGGGTCAACGGAATAAACAGACGTTCCAACAAAAAAATCCCCGCAAAAAATAGTAGTACTTTATCCGGAATGACCATGTATTTCAAATCAGAAACGGTAATGATGACGAACAATGAAATGAGCGTCCATGCGACAAGCAGCTCCCATACGAATCCAAACTCAAGATACGCGAGGACAAATAGACTGGCATTCAATGCTTCCATAAACGGATATAAAGGAGAAATGCGCCCTTGACACCGGCGGCATTTCCCCTTTTGAATGAGATAAGAAAAGACAGGAAGCAGCTCGAGGGCAGTCAGTTGATGACTGCAATACGGACAGCTCGACCTTGGCTTTACAATGGATTTCTTTAACGGCACCCGCAGGCCTACTACGTTGTAGAAGGAGCCTAGGAGGAGTGCGTAGATGGTGATGATAATTGCAATCATACTATTTAGCGGCTTCAGTTAATTCTTTTTCTGTTAATTCAGTAGCTACCGCCCCCGTAACTATACTTTGTGCAGGGTGTCCCTTAATTTTGTATACGTTGTTTTCATAAACCACATCGAATTCAGCATCGTCTACATTTGATAAATAACTACTTAAAGACACTTCGTCCCAAGATTTAGCTTCAGAATCCGAAGCATGTGCCAGTTTAGCGGCACTAATTATTTGAATAGCCTCAGCTACAACTGCATCGTCCTTACTCTTATTAATAATAGAACCAATACTCGGCACAGCAATCGCCGCAATAATACCAAGAATAACAATGACAGCAAGAAGCTCAACCAGTGTCAAACCTCTCTCATTCTTCAACATTTTTCTCATTTTCTTCAACATTTCTTCATTTCCTCCCCATAACCTTTTGTAGTACTTTAGTACTCTTTTAATCTACCTATATTATACAACACAGAAAATAAAATATAAGTCTAAATATGTAAATATTTATCATAATTGCTAGAAATTCTGCACATTGTTAAATATTTCAAACATCGGGATCATGATGGCCGTTACAATCGTCCCGACCAGTCCCGCCAATAGAACGATCATGAGTGGCTCTATTAATGCTTTAAGTTGATCTGTAGAGTTTTCGACTTCTTTCTCATAGAAATCCGCCACCTTGGAAAGCATGCTATCAAGTGATCCTGTTTCTTCTCCGATGGAAATCATTTGTGAGACCAGGGGCGGAAAGGCCCAGTGTTTTTTCATGGGTTCCGTTAACGTTCCGCCTTTTTCAAGTGATTCTCTCGATTCTTTGAGAACTGCCGCAATGACTTCATTTTCCACTACCCGTTCGACGATAGCCAACGACTGAAGGATGGGAACCGAGCTTGAGAATAAGGAACTCAATGTCCTTGTCATTCGGGCTAAAACCGCTTTTTGGAGTAGTTTACCGAATAGTGGGATACGCAGTAAGAAGTAATCCAAATAGTATTTCGACTCTTTTCTCTGTCTTACCACTGCAATGCCTGTGATCATGAGAATGACAAGGAATAAAAGAAGGTACCAAAAACGCTGCACTGTTTCACTGGCACCGAGGACGAATCTCGTGATTAACGGTAATTCTCCCCCGAAATCGTCAAACATATCCACGAAAGTCGGCACGACAGCTGCTAGTAAGAAGATGACAACCCCAATGGCGATCACGCCAACAACTGCAGGATAAGAAAGGGCCGCGATCACTTTTTGCCGGGTTCCATGCTGCTTTTCGTAGTGATCTCCAAGTCTTTCCAGGGTTTCATCCAGACTCCCCGTTGCTTCCCCCGCTTTCAGCATATTGATGAAGAGGGGCTCAAACACTTTCTTATGCTTGCCGAATGCATCTGAAAGGGGATGTCCCTCTTTCAATTCTATTTCAACGTCTATAAGTATTTTCGTTAAGGCTTTACTATCTGTTTGACTGCTTAGAATGCGGGTCGCGTCCACGACTGTGACTCCCGCTTTCAATAGAGTAGAGAATTGCCTGAGAAAAATCACCATATGTTGAAGCTTGACAGGGTTTCCCAAAGTAATTTCTTTCGTTAAAAGTGTCTCTGGAATTTCCTCCACTGAAATAATGCGGATGCCTTGATTCTTCAGCCGGAGCATTGCCTCTTTTTTGGTAGCAGCCGTGACCTGGCCTTTTTTCTTCCCTTTTTTATCTCGTCCTTCATACTTAAATCTGCCCATCTTTAACGGTTCTCCTGAAGAAATGGAGAGGCCACTTCTTTCGAAATCATACCGGCGTGTAGATATCTGCTGACATTCGATTCAAAGAGCTCCATTCCCTGCGCTTTAGAAGTTTGCATGATGGTGGGAATTTGATGAATCTTTTCAGACCGGATAAGATTCGCAACCGCTGAATTATTCAGGAGGATTTCCGAGACAGCAATCCTGCCTTTTTTATCAACTGTAGGCAGGAGGCGCTGAGCAATCACTCCCTGCAGAACCGTTGCAAGCTGAACCCGGACCTGGGATTGCTGTTCAGCCGGGAATACATCTATAATCCGTTCGATTGTCGAAACGGCACTGGACGTATGCAGCGTCCCCAGGACTAAATGACCGGTTTCAGCTGCTGTAATGGCTGTTTGAATGGTTTCCAGATCGCGCATTTCTCCTACCAGAATGACATCGGGATCCTGCCTCAATGCACTTCGCAATCCGTATGCAAAGGACTTTGTGTCAAACCCGACTTCCCGTTGATCAATAATGGAAGAACCGTGCTTATGTAAGTACTCTATCGGATCCTCAAGCGTAATGATATGCTTTCTCATCGTCTGATTCATATAATGAATCATCGAAGCAAGCGTCGTCGATTTTCCGCTTCCGGTCGGGCCCGTCACCAACACCAACCCTTGATGCTTTTCTGCTATCTTCATTATCACAGGGGGGAGCTTTAGTTCTTCCAGGGTCGGAATATTTCTGGGCACAACACGTAATGCAATCGAAATACAAGAACGTTGAAAATAGGCATTCACACGGAACCGTGAGACACCTGGGAGGGCATAAGAAAAGTCCATTTCCCCCCGTTCCTTGAATTCCGTCCATAAATGCTCGGGAACAATGGTTTTTGCCATTTGCTCTGTATCTTCCGGCTTCAGCACATCCTGCCCATATCTCTTTAAGTCTCCATGAATTCGGAAAACAGGGGCTGATCCTATCGTTAAATGAATATCAGAGGCCTTTGATTCAAATGCCTCCCGTAATAGATGATCTATCCGTTCCTTCAAGTCATACACCTTCTTTACTCTATTGCTACACGCAGTATTTCCTCTGTCGTGGTCAATCCCTGCTTCACCTTAAACAATCCATCATCCAAAAGAAAAATGGTTTTGTGATTATTGGCAACTTCCCTTAATGTGGAAAGGGATTCATTATTCATGATGATTCTCTTCATTTCATCGTTTACGACCAGTACTTCATGAATGGCCATTCTTCCTTTATAGCCTGTCATATTGCACGAGGCACATCCTCTGCCACGAATGACCTTTTCGATTGTCATTCCTCTGCGACCAAAGATTTCTTTCTCCCTCACTGTAGGGATTTCTTCTTGTGCACAATCCCGACACACTTTTCGAACAAGACGTTGAGCGACAATGCCGCTTACAGAAGTCGCAACCAAAAAGGGCTCGACCCCCATATCTATAAGGCGTGTTACCGTGCTTAAGGAATCATTCGTATGGATCGTACTGAGAACTAAGTGTCCCGTCAGTGAAGCTCGTATCGCTACTTCAGCCGTCTCTCTATCACGGATTTCCCCTACCATGATAATGTTGGGGTCCTGCCTTAGGATGGACCTGAGACCTGTAGCAAAAGTAAGGCCGACATTGGTGTTCACCTGAATTTGGTTAACCCCTTCCAATTGATATTCAACTGGATCCTCAACCGTAATAATATTGACCTCTTCACTATTCAGCTTGTTCAAGGCTGCATACAAAGTAGAAGATTTACCTGAACCAGTAGGGCCCGTTATAAGGACGATCCCGGTCGGGCGATCAATCAAATCTTGAAATCGTTTAAGGTTTAAACTGTTGAAGCCGAGTTGCCCCAGGTCATTTAACGATGAACTCAGGTCCAGTATACGAAGGACAATTTTTTCTCCATATACCGTCGGCAGGGTCGAGACCCTTAAATCAATCGGACGAAAATCGATGTTCGTTTTGATCCTTCCATCCTGAGGTACCCTGTGCTCCGTGATATCCAATTGAGACATGATTTTGATGCGGGCCGTCAGCATGCTTTGCATATGCTTAGGGAGAGAGCGATCAGTCCGCAAAATGCCGTCCACCCGATAGCGAATATGTACTTTTGTTTCCTGAGGATCGATATGGATATCGCTCGCCTTTTGCGTCATGGCATTGGATAACAATTGATTGACAAGTTTGGCGATGGGAGAGTCCTGATCTGTCAGTGCTTCATCCTCTAATGGATGACGCTCATTCCCCACCCCTTTTAACTCTTCAAAGCTTTCATCCATATCGTAATACTTACTGATTGACCGAAGGATATCGTCCTTTGTTGCGATGGACGTCTCAATATAAAAGCCAGTGGATAATCGCAGATCCTCGGTCGTGTAGAAATCCATTGGATCAGCCATGGCTACAAACAGCTTATCTCCCTCTTTTTTAAGTGGGATGATTAAATTCCGTTTTGCCACTTCTTTTGGAATCAAATGAAACAGCTTGGGATCAAACGGGTATCGAAATAAGCTGACATGAGGAATGCCTAATTGAAACTCCAGCACTTCAATCAGCTGCTGTTCTGTAATGTATCCTTTTTGTAAAATCGCATCTCCCAGCCTCTGATCGATCCCCTTTTCTTTGAGAGCCGTTTGAAGCTTTTCTTCTGTTAACAAACCTGATTCAACTAATAAATCGCCTAAACGTTTCCGCTCTTGTGCCATGCCATTCCACCTAACTGTCATTTTCTTATTTCATATCGGGCAAAGGAAGATCCTCTTCAGAAGAAGAAGCATTGGAGTTCTGTTTCGTTGAAGGGGAATTTGCATTGTCAGGTGAATCCGACTGTTCATCTTTCTCTTGATTAGATGGACTTTCTTGAGGCACTGAGCTGTCCCGGGTTTTATGCTCTTCAACCTCAGAACTCGTTTCATCCACCTCTGAAACATCGACCGCTTTCCCTGCCACATAATCTTTCATACTATGTAACTCTTCTTTATGAACGGGAAGGTAAAAGTCTTCTGATACCTTTTCTTCCTTGAGAAATTCACCCTTCATTGTCTGAAAGCTCCTCCATACTTCAACCTGCATTCCGTTTCGGCCTTCTTTCGTTACCATTACTTCACCTGTATGTAAGTATGGACTGTATTGCTTGATCACTTTCGGTTTAAAGACCAGCTTGTCCCTTCGCTCTACCGTCACCCTATACGGAAGTTCTGCGCCCTTTAGTGAGATGGAAAGCAGATCTCCTTGCCACTGAAGGGTGATCGTATAAGACCCACTGTTAGGATTTGAAAAAATAAAGTCCTTACCCTGTTCTTCATTTACATAAGCTTCCATCCCTAATTCAGTACCATCAGGAAGCTCCCTGCTCTGATTTCTCTCAATCACCTCAAAGTTTGTCGGCAGTATCAGCTCATAAAGATATGAAGCGAGAGTGCTAAGATCTTGGTCAGTTGCTCCAGTGAATCCTTCCCCCTCAATAAACTCCAGTAAGGAGAACGGTGAGGCCCCTCTTATTTCAATCTCAGGGTTCGTATCAATAAACTGCTGAAGCCCTGGTGTCAATGGTAGACCATCGACTTTGATCTCTGAAATGGTTTCAATGGTAGCTTCGCTCTTACTTTTGTGTTCTGGATTTTGATCAGAAGGACCCGCAACATCTTTGTTCTCGCTGCCGGAAACAGGTTGAGCCGGTGATAGGAAGCGATCATAGGCCAAAGCACCCAGATGAGCAAAACTGAATAAACCTATGCTGCACAACACTAAAAATACGGATAGCTTTGTAAAAGGTGTTCTTTTACTCATCACAGATGCCCCTTTTATTCTTTTTCCTTATAGGTTTTTTAGATGTTTTGAAGAAAGGATGTAAACTGATTTAAACTTTGTTGAAGGAGGAACTTAGAAGTATAATTCGATGAAAATTAACAAAATTCGACTACTACTATTTTAGTATATACAGTTGTAAATGGAAAGCTACTATTTGCTACAAATAGAAAAAAATAGAATAAAAGTCATAGTTTTCGTTCAAAAAAAACACCTCCACAAGTAGGAAGGTGTTTTCCGAATTCATTTCACATACTGAGCCACCCGATTCCGTCCAGCCTGCTTCGCACCCGTATAAAGTGCCCGATCCGCATGGCGGATAAGAGCAAGTGTATCATCGGCATCTTCCGGTGCGGTTGAGACTCCAATGCTTGCGGTGATCCGGACCATCATTCGTTTGTTGGATTCGTCCAGGCTGTCATGGAGAGTGAAGGGTTCATTGGCAATAGCACCTCTGACATTCTCAGCAAGCAGGAGTGCTTCATCCCGTTTCGCATCCGGAAGAAGGATGACAAATTCCTCCCCTCCGTATCTCGCAACTGTACCTCTTGAATCGATAAGGGTACGAAGGCGTTCGGCAAGTTCAATCAGGATTTCATTCCCGCTCTGGTGGCCATAGTTATCGTTAATCACCTTGAAGTGATCCAGGTCGAGCATAATGAGTGATAGACTTTGTCTTTTCCCAACATCGAGATGATTGAATTCAAGCGTCAGGAGATCTTCAAAATATCGGTAATTGTATAGTCCTGTCAGGGCACATCTTTCACTGTTTTTCTTTGTCCGTTCATGGTGTCTTGCATTTGCGATTGCCACGCCTAAATAGGAACATAAAATATCGACAATCATCAATTGATACTTTTCATAGGCTTTCTTTTTGGAAGAGGCCAATAGAAGGATCCCTCGTACCTTTTGACTTCTTACAATGGGTACGCACAAAACACTTTCCACTCCCTCAGGCATATACCCTTCAGCGATATCGGTCCATTCAGATCGTGAAGTGTAGAGCACGGACTTGCCGGTTTCCCATACTACACCGCTGATCCCCTGGTTTTTCTTTAATGGACGCAGGTTATTCGACTTCATTTCTCCATTTTCAACACGCCTCAAGAGGACAAGTTCCTCTTCCTGGCAATCAAGGATATATGCATACTCAACCGGGAGGGTCTCGATGATCTTCTCGATGAATATATCAAGCACTTCTTTTACTTTCAGGCTTTCGGTTAATTGGTGACCGATTTCACCCGCTTTTTGAAGGTATTCATTGATTTTTTCAGAAGAGTTATAGAGCTTTAAAATGATCGATAAGCTCACAAAAGGGATACCGATCAATAGAGAAGCGAAGGCTCCCAGTTCAAACGTTAAATAATAGAGAGATAATGAGAGAGGGAACATGATCATATTTGCGGTAAAGTCCCAAACGAAATCCTTGCTGTAAAAACGGACATCATTGTTCACTACATAGCGTTGATACATTAAAAGAAGAATTTGATTGATCATAATCGAAACGATTTGATAACTGAGTATCGGAAATAGTAATTGACCGATACCCTTTAATCCGACTTCTCCACCGAATAGAAAATAAATGAGGCCGCTCACTAATGAAACAAGAAAGAACATCACTGAATTCAAGGGAATTCTATGCCAATCGGTTTTGGCCAGCCTGAGCCGGATAAGCAATGGGATAATAGAGAATTGCATGAGGACGATCTCAATAAATAATCCATACTTTATAAACCCTACGAGGGTCACCCACTGGATGAAGAAAATGGTGGCACCATTTATCACAATGGGCATGAGTGGGATAAAGGTGGCAAAAGCCACTAAGGTTAAAAGCTCCAGCTCATTTCCTGCAATATTTTCAGGAGGATAGTAGCGATAAGTAAAATATAATCCAGCAGGTACAACGGCTAGCCAGGCCAGCAATATGTACAGCTTCTTTTTTACTGATAATGTCATGTCTATCCTCCAAAGGTTCCGTTCGATTTAATATAGTCCTATGATACTATACTAGTTAAATAGTCACAAGTTTATGAATATTTTATCAAAGCCGTTCGATAAAGTCACTTACTTTTTTCTGTAATTTTTTAATTCATTCAGAAGATATGGTTTTACCTCAGATAGAAAATACAAAGAACCTGTTATGAGCAGTACTTCATTTTCTTTCAGCCCCGGGATCTTCTCTTGAAGAAACTCTTTCCAACGAGAAACTTTAACCTTATCAGGATGGGAAGATAATCCGTAAAGCTCTTCAGCTGATGCCACTCTTGGAAAGTCAAAGGTCGTGAACCCGATCGCATCCACTGCTTCTTCAAGATGAGAAATCATCGGCCGTAAGTCTTTGTCATTCAATGCGGAAAATAGAACCGTCACCCTCTTCTCCATAAAGCGATCCTGTATGGTTTTCACCAAGGCGCTAATTCCTTCAGGGTTATGAGCACCATCGATGTATATTTCAGGTTTATCTGAAAGGAGTTCCATCCTCCCCGGCCATGATGACTTTTTCAATCCAGCATTTATGTGTGTTCCTTCTACATTTATGACATGCTCTTCAGAAAGCAGCTCAATTACCTTTATGGCAAGTGCGGCATTGTTCATTTGGTGAGTACCTATCATCGCAAGCTCGTACGTTTCATGTAAAGAAGGTGAATGATAGGAAAATTTTTCACCTTTTTCAAGGATCGAAAGACGTTCCACTGAGAAATCCTTTCCAAGTTCAAATAGATCGCTATCCATTTCTAATGCTCTACCTTTTATCACATCCGCCGCTTCTTTTTGGTGGACCCCTGCTATGACAGGAACGGAACGCTTGATGATACCGGCTTTCTCATAGGCGATGTCTTCTAATCTGCTTCCTAAAAATTGCATATGATCAAGGCCGATACTCGTTATGACTGAAACCATCGGGGTGATGACATTCGTTGAATCGAGTCTTCCACCAAGTCCAACCTCATAAAGGACGAGATCGACCGGTTTCATTTCGGCAAAATAATAAAAGCTCATGGCTGTAATGACCTCGAATTCAGAAGGACTTCCCCATTCTGATTGTTCCATGCTCTCGGCAATGGGCTTTATTTTCTCCACAAGAAAAGTTAAGTCCTCATCTGAAACAGGATCTCCATTGATACTGATTCTTTCATTAAAACGTTCAAAGTATGGAGAAGTAAAGGTGCCTACAGAATACCCTGCTTCCTGTAATATGTTTCGCAAATAGGTTACAGTAGATCCCTTACCGTTTGTTCCCCCGATATGAACGGTTTTGAGCTTTTCATGAGGGTTTCCAAGCTTCTCTAACAAGCACTGCATTCTCTCCAGACCCGGTTTGATTCCAAGTCTGAGTCTTGAGTGTATCCATTCAACGGCTTTATCATAGGTTAACAATTATTATTCACTCCCTCTTTTAGGTTTCATTAGAAAAAGGGCTCTAATCGGATCTGATTGCTGAAGAGGATCTCCCCATAACAATCAGACCTGATTTTAAAGCCCTCTTCTTAACCTCTATTCACTCGGCAAAATTAAACTGACTTCAGCTCTTCTATTCTTGCTTTAACAGTCGCTTGTTTCTCTAAATAATCTTTTTCTTTTGCTTTTTCCTCATCTACTACTTTCTGAGGGGCTTTGCTTACAAATTTCTCATTGTTCAGCTTACCTTGAACACGGGAAACTTCCTTCGTCCATTTCTCCAACTCTTTTTGCAGGCGGGCAATTTCCTCTTCGATGTTGATCAGCCCTTCTAATGGAAGGAATAAGTCCACACCTGTAACGACTGCGGTCATCGCTTTTTCCGGTGTATCTAGATTTGTACCCATTTCAAGCTTCTCCGGGTTACAGAATTTTTCGATATACGCTTTGTTCTTCTCGATGATTGTTAGCGTATGTGCATCTTTCGCCTTTAGCATCAAGTTGATTTGCTTGCTCATCGGCGTGTTAACCTCAGCACGGACATTACGTACAGCACGAATGATATCAACGAGCAGCTTCATCTCTTCTGCTGCCGCTTGGTCTGTAAGTTCTTCTTGAACCGTCGGCCATGCAGCCACCGTAATGGATTCGCCTTGATGCGGCAAGTTCTGCCATATTTCCTCGGTAATAAACGGCATGAATGGGTGTAGAAGTCTCATTGTGTTGTCCAGGACATGAGCCAGAATCGAACGGGTCGTTTTCTTAGCTGCTTCGTCCTCGCCATATAAAGGCAATTTAGCCATTTCAATATACCAATCACAGAAGTCATCCCAGATAAAGTTGTAAAGAACACGACCAACTTCACCAAACTCGTAACGATCCGCTAAACGTGTTACGGTTTCAATCGTTTCATTTAATCGGGTAAGGATCCATTTGTCAGCAACAGATTTTTTACCTGATAAATCAATTTCGTCATAGGTCATACCGTCCATATTCATAAGGGCGAAGCGTGATGCGTTCCAGATCTTATTCGCAAAGTTCCAAACAGATTCTACTTTCTCAAAGGAGAAGCGTAAATCCTGACCCGGTGAGCTGCCTGTAGATAGGAAGTAGCGTAGGGAATCTGCTCCATACTTTTCGATGACATCCATTGGATCTACACCGTTTCCTAATGACTTACTCATCTTACGCCCATCTGCATCCCGAACCAGTCCGTGAATCAGTACGTCTTTAAATGGACGTTCTCCCGTGAACTCCAGTCCCTGGAAGATCATGCGAGATACCCAGAATCCGATAATGTCATATCCCGTCACAAGTGTGTTGGTTGGGTAGTACCGTTTAAAGTCCTCTGCATTCAGATCTGGCCAGCCCATTGTTGAAAACGGCCATAGAGCAGAACTGAACCATGTATCCAGTACATCCTCTTCCTGTGTCCAGTTTTCAATATCTTCCGGTGCTTCATTGTTTACATAGATTTCGCCCGTTTCTTTATGATACCAGGCAGGGATGCGGTGTCCCCACCAAAGCTGACGGGAAATACACCAGTCACGCGTGTTTTCCATCCAGCGCAGGTATGACGTTTCAAAGCGATCAGGTACAAAGTTGACCTTGTTTTCATCCTGCTGAAGTTTTACCGCTTCTTCTGCCAGAGGATCCATTTTAACGAACCATTGAGTAGAAAGATATGGCTCAACGACTGCTCCACTTCTTTCTGAGTGGCCAACTGAATGCATATGCTCTTCAATCTTGAACAGAACGCCGGCTTCTTGAAGGTCTTTCACGATTTCCTTACGACATTGGAATCGATCCATCCCTTGGTATTTATCCGCCTTTTCATTCATGGTTCCATCTTCATTCATTACAAGAATACGTTCTAAATTGTGACGATTACCGATTTCGAAGTCATTGGGATCGTGTGCAGGCGTAATTTTCACTGCTCCGGAACCAAATTCCATATCAACGTAATCATCTCCTACAATCGGAATTTCACGTCCCACGATTGGAAGGGTAACTGTTTTACCGATTAGATGCTTGTAGCGATCATCTTCCGGGTGTACTGCAACTGCCGTATCACCAAGCATGGTTTCAGGGCGGGTTGTGGCAATTTCAATATGACCACTTCCATCAGCCAACGGATATTTCATATGATAGAATGCGCCTTGTACATCCTGATGAATAACCTCAATGTCTGAAAGGGCGGTTTTCGTTGCCGGGTCCCAGTTGATGATGTATTCACCACGGTAAATCAGGCCTTTATTATAAAGGTCGACAAATACCTTTTGTACAGCTTCCGATAAACCTTCATCCAACGTGAAACGTTCTCGGCTATAATCTAAGCCTAATCCAACTTTAGACCATTGCTGACGGATATGCTCGGCATATTCTTCTTTCCACTTCCACGTTTCTTCTACGAACTTTTCACGGCCCAAGTCATAGCGTGAAATACCCTGATTACGAAGTTTTTCATCCACTTTCGCTTGTGTTGCAATTCCTGCATGGTCCATACCTGGCAGCCATAATACATCGTAACCCTGCATTCGCTTCATTCTGGTCAGGATATCTTGCAGGGTTGTGTCCCAAGCATGACCAAGATGAAGTTTCCCCGTTACGTTCGGCGGAGGGATGACGATGGTGTAAGGCTCTTTCTCCTTATCGTTTGTCGCTTCGAAGTACTTCCCTTCGAGCCACCATTTGTAGCGTCCCTGCTCAATGGCATTCGGATCATATTTCGTCGGCATTGCTAATTGCTGATCTTGAGTTTCCATTTGTTTTCCTCCTATATTAGTGCGAATAAGTACACTTTTCTAAAAAAATAAAAAAATCCCCCGTCCTATGAAAAGGACGAAGGATTCCATTCGCGGTACCACCTTTTTTCTCAGGAGAAATAAACCTCCTGAACTCTCGACGATCATAACGGCTTTTAACCGGCTTCTACTACTGAAATTCATAGAAACAGCTCTCCAGGCGACCTTCCATTGTCTTAACGTAGAAAATCTCTCACCAAACGATTTTCCTCTCTGAAAGTAAGGGTCAATGTACTCTTCCTGTTCATTGCTTTTAAGGCATTATTTATTTACTAATTATAGTATAGGAAAAGATAAACTTTCGTCAATCATTATCGCCAATTTTTAATAAAAATATTCATTTCGCCTACTCAGGCACCATTCTATCCTGTATTCATAAGATAAAGTAGTGAATATACCCAGGAGAGTGAGTGGAAGAATATGAAAAAAATCAATCAATATACCATGCAGAAATGGATGGGAAACGCCCGGTTAATATGTAAGCAATTCATCATCCCCTTTACGATCTTTCAAGGGGTCCGGACCATTTTGCTCCCAACCACTTTTGATGTCCTTCTTTTAACTCTGTTTATCGGTATAGGCCTTGCCATTTATTTCGATTGGATTTAATGGACTGACGAGATGTGGACTTCGCCAGTCCTTTTTTTATTCTGCTTCAGCCGCCTGCTCCTGTTTCTTTTTTTCCATTTCATCTAAACGCATGACAACGTATTCTGTATTTTTCAGCAGCCAGTAGTGTCGTTGCAATTTTTTGAGGGATTTACGTTCATTCCGCTTATCCTTCGGTGTATGAAAATACTTTTCCACCACTGCAATGACAGAGCTTGGATAAGCTAAATAACTCATGAACAGGAGCCGCTCTTCATTACGTACAGTAAAATGCAGAAAATAAGTGGTAAGCCACTCGACACATTCCTCGTAATACTTAGGATAGGTTTTCAACGTTCTCGACAAAAACGGCAAGAGATCATGAAATGGAGAAGCCATCCTTGAGTTCTCAAAGTTATGGAAATACCCCAACCCTCTTTCATCGAATAGAAAGTGCTCCGTCGAAACCTTTCCGTGGGTGATGACGGTCCTAACCTTTTCCAGCTCCTTCGTCTCTTCATACCACTCATCAAGCATCTTGCGTGAAAATTTCAACGCTTGAGTGGCATCCTTGTAATACATGCAAAAATGCAATTGAAAAGGAGACATATACGTTGTTTTTTCACATGCCTCAACATACTCATCGAGAAACTGTTGTTCTTTATCCCACCTGGATGTCAACTGCTCGTAATGAGATTCTCTCTCTTCTTTATCAATCTTTACTTCTTGAGACGAAAGAGTATGCAATCTTGCCAATTCCCGGAACATTTTCTGATGCTTTTCAAATTGATCTTCCCTTTCCAGGTTCAACAGCCAGGGCATCACATAGTATAACTCCCCTTCATTCCACACCGCATAACGCCCATCCAAAGTCGGGTAGATCGGAACAATGCGGTTATATCCCCTTTGAAACAATAGTTGCACATTCCGGACAAAGTCAACTCCAGTCTGGGCCGGGATCTGCTTAACAGCCAGAGTGCCTTTATTGGAAAACACTTTGGAAATCTTCCCGTAGCTCTCAACAAAATGGGGTTCTACGCCATAAGGTTGTAAGACATGCTTTAATCCATCAAGCGTTTGTACCATTCCTCTCACCTTCTAAGATTACTTTTCTAAAAAAAACGGACTAACTCCAATGAATTTGGTGTCAGCCCCATTCTTTCCTCTATATGTCCATTACGCTATTCTAATGTCTTAAGCGGGAACGACTTTACCCATATTCCTCTACCCTTTGAAGACATACTCGCTTTTCGGGATATAAAGAACCTGCCCTACATAGACGTCTTGATTGGCTTCAAGTTGATTGACCCTTAATAGCTGCGGAATGGTCAAATCATACTTTTCTGCAATATAGTCCAGGGTCTCACCCTCTTGAACAATGCATACCCGTAATGTTGCGCCCTTTTCCTCATCTTTTCTTGCAAAGAAATCGGTTAATGAAATGCTTTCATATTTCTTTTTACCTTTTGTCTTTTTCTTTTCTTCCGGTTCTTCCCCGCTTTCTTCCATCTCCGCTTCTACAGCTGATGAGGAGGATTCTTCTTCTTCGGCTTCCTGCTGCTTGTATTTAGGAGGCGGCGTGTAGGCGGCCTTTGGTTCAGACGGCTGCTCTTCTGATGACTCACTTAGTTCATGCTGAGGCAACTCAAACACGTTTTCTTTCCTGAAATAATTTTCCTCATAGGAATGAGTTGGCTGAGCACCGTATTGAATCTGTACGGGTATCTCATCCTCCTCTTCAGATGGTGGTGTCCGTCCTTCCAGATTAAACGGCTGGTACTCGTCGTCTTCAGAATCCTCTTCTTCCTCCTGCTCTTCAACGTTCGCCGTTAATTCTTCGACGTCGTAGTTCTCATACTCGTATACTTCTTCTCTTTCTTCTTGCTCTTCTTCTGTTTCTACTTCTTCCTCCGCTGTATCTTCTTCTACTTCGGCAACTGCACTAGAACGGTAAAGCGGCTCGTATTCTTCCTCTCTGCTAAATTCAGCTTCAAGGGGAGTGTGCGTCTGCTGTTCACCATAAATCCCTGTAATCGTTAAATCGGCATTCAATTTTAAACAAGCATTCTCAGGAACCATGTAATCGAATGACTCAACGAATACGTCGATATCGCCCAGATTGGCAATTCTATTTTTCGGAATCGTCACATCGACAGGGAAACGGTGGACAAATTCATACTCACCTTTTTCCCTCTTTTCCACTATTTGTACAAACTTACCACCTGCTTCAAACTCATCCTCTTCTTCGTCCCTAGGTGAAGTTGGTAAATATTCACCGGAAAGATCAAGGCTTCCCCTGATAAGTACGTACTGCTCTTGCTCTTGTATCGTTATATGAGGATCTAAGGAGATAGATAGCAATTCTTCAACTTCCTGTCCTTTTTTAAACCAAATTGATTCTTCCAAGGAAAATCGCAAACACGATTGTTGTTCTTGTGACAAAAGAAATTCCTCCTTTCAGGTTCCAAACAAAGAAATAGTAAACAATGCCATTATCACTTTATGAAACGAAAAGGAGGATTATGATAGGAAAACGAATATAAATAGCCGATCCCTAAAAAGGATCGGCTATCATCACTACTTCTTACTAATCTTTTCAAACGCTTTTTCCGCTGCTTCAAGGGTCTTTTCAATATCTTCATCTGTATGAGCTGTCGATAAGAATAGTCCTTCGAATTGGGAAGGTGGCAAGAATACACCTTCGTGTGCCATTTCACGGTAGTAATCAGCAAACATATCAAGATCAGACGACTTGGCACCTTCGTAGTTGGTTACTTCTTCATTCGTAAAGAAGATCCCGATCATGGAGCCTGCACGATTGATTCTGTGAGGGATGTTGTGCTTTTCTGCCGCTTTCTTTAAGCCTTCTTCCAGCAGGTCTGCTTTGCGGACAAACTCTGTGTACGTTTCAGGAGTCAGCTGGCTCAGGGTTTCATATCCAGCTGTCATCGCCAATGGATTTCCGGATAGAGTTCCAGCTTGATAAATCGGACCGCTTGGAGCGATTCTCTCCATGATTTCAGCCTTACCGCCATATGCACCTACCGGCAGACCTCCACCAATCACTTTACCTAAGCAAGTTAAGTCGGGTGTTACGTTATAGTAGCCTTGGGCACATCCGTATCCGACACGGAACCCGGTCATGACTTCATCAAATATTAACAGTGAACCATGATTCTCCGTGACTTCACGCAGGCCTTCCAGGAAGCCTGGCTGAGGTGGAACGACACCCATATTACCGGCAACAGGTTCTACGATCACACCGGCAATATCATCACCAAATTGTTCAAAGGCATAGCGGATGCTTTCTAAATCATTGTAAGGCACCGTAATCGTGTTCTTTGCCACGCCTTCAGGTACACCAGGGCTGTCAGGCAGGCCAAGAGTCGCCACACCGGATCCTGCTTTGATTAATAAAGAGTCACCATGACCGTGGTAGCAGCCTTCAAACTTGATGATTTTATTGCGGCCTGTGTATCCGCGAGCCAGACGAAGGGCACTCATCGTCGCTTCCGTACCAGAAGACACCATACGTACGACTTCGATACTTGGTACTCTTTCAATTACAAGCTGGGCTAGCTTGTTTTCGATTTCAGTCGGGGCACCGAAACTTGTCCCGTTTTCCGCTACTTTTTTAATGGACTCCACCACGCGGTCATTGCTGTGACCAAGAATGAGTGGTCCCCAGGATAGAACATAGTCAATGTATTCATTTCCATCAATATCGTAAATTTTAGATCCTTTTCCTTTTTCCATGAATATGGGATCCATCTTTACTGATTTGAATGCGCGAACGGGACTATTCACTCCGCCGGGCATTAGCTTTACTGCTTCTTTGAACGCTTGCTTCGATTTCTCATATGAACGCAATATCGGTTCCTCCTTTAGTGATCTTTCAGTCATCCTTACAGGAACTTTCCACCAATTAGGATAACCAATTCGCTACATCTTTTGCGAAATACGTAATGATGAGGTCTGCACCCGCACGTTTCATGCTAGTCAGCTTTTCCATTACGATTTCCTGTTCGTTTACCCAGCCGTTTTGAGCCGCCGCTTTCACCATGCTGTACTCTCCACTAACATTATAAGCGACAACCGGCGCATTAAAACGGTCTTTCACTTCCCGCATGATATCTAAATAGGAAAGGGCAGGTTTGACAATTAAGAAGTCTGCGCCTTCTTCAATATCGGACTGTGCTTCTCTTAACGCTTCCAGGCGATTGGCAGGATCCATCTGATACGTTCTGCGATCTCCGAATTGCGGAGTTGAGTGTGCGGCATCACGGAATGGACCATAGAAGCTTGAGGAGTACTTAACGGCATATGACATGATCGGCACATCATGATAGCCGGCCTCGTCCAATCCGTGGCGGATCGCTGCAACGAATCCATCCATCATATTGGAAGGGGCAATGATATCAGCACCCGCTTCAGCCTGGCTGACAGCCGTTTTTGCTAATAGATCAAGCGTAGGATCGTTCAGTACTTTTCCATCTTTGACGATTCCACAATGTCCGTGGCTCGTATATTGACATAAACATGTATCGGCAATGACGACAAGCTCAGGATAATGTTCCTTCACAAACCGGGTTGCCCGTTGTACGATCCCGTGGTCATGATACGCTTGTGTTCCTACCTCATCTTTTTCAGCTGGCACACCGAAAAGAATAATGGATTTTATACCCAGGGAAACCACTTCATCCATCTCTGCTTTTAAGTTATCAAGGGAAATATGATAAACTCCTGGCATGGAAGGAACGACATTCTTAATGTTTTCCCCTTCCACTATAAACAATGGATTGATTAAATCTTCTTTTCTTAGATGAGTTTCTCTTACCAACGCACGCATATGATCTGATTGACGCAGGCGACGATGACGGTTAAAATGCAGATCTTTCATATGTAAACCTCCTAAGTAGATAAAGCTTTATTTTGATGATCTATTTGCTATAAATTCTTTCATCTCGTTTACCATTTCATTTACAGTATAAATGCTTGGACAGATTTTTACATGTAATCCGTACTTTTCAGCCGTATTTTTTGTAATGGGACCAATGCACGCAATGGGAATGTCCCTGATCTCATCATGCAAAGTGTACTGATTGACCACCTTCATAAAATGATGGACCGTCGATGAGCTGGTAAACGTAATGATATCTGGATCCTCTTCTTTAATGATATCCTTCAACTGCCCGATGCTCCCTTTTGGAAGGACAGTTTCATAGACAATCCATTCCTCACAGGATACTCCTGCAGAGGTTAACACTGAAGCAATGACGTTTCGTGCCAAGTTCCCTTTTGGAATCAGGACGTCCCCTGACGGCTTCACTTTCGAAATGAATTCTTCTGCAAAGTCATCCCCTGTAAAATGTTCTGGCACAAAGGAAACAGGGATTCCATATTTCTTGCAATATTGTTCTGTCTTACTTCCGACTGCAGCAAACTTTCCGGAAAATGAAGATAAATCGAGCCGTAATCGATTCAATGCTTGAAGAAAGAATCTCACTCCATTTGTGCTGGTGAAAATAATCCATTCATACGTATGTATTGTTGAGTGAAGATTAACTTCCCACTTATCTTCATGAGGTTGAAAATGAAGGAGAGGTACCACAACCGGGACCCCTCCCTCTTTTTCTATGAGGGCGGCCGTTTCACTGGATCCCTCACTGCCACGAGTAATCAAAACCTTTATATTTTCTAAAGGCCCTTTACCCTTCATTATTGATCAAGCTCCTCTTTCACCTGATCGATGAGGGCTTTGGCACCCAGGTCTGTTAAGCTTTCAGCCACTTTTTCCCCTACTTGTTCAGGATCTTGTCCCACCATGTATTCTTTATAAATCGTTTTCCCATCAGGTGAAGCTACAAGCCCTGTTAAGGCTATGTCCCCATTGTCTTTCAGCTCAGCAAATCCTGCAATCGGCACCTGACATCCCCCTTCCATTTTGTGAAGGAACGCTCTTTCAGCCGTAACAGTCTTTGTGGTCTCAACACAAGCAAACTTCTGAAGAAGTTCAAGCACCTCAGAATCATCTTCCCTGCATTCAATGGATAACGCACCTTGACCAACTGCAGGCAGGCAAAGGTCGGGATCAAGGAATTCCGTTACAACATCCGATGTCCAACCCATACGGGATAATCCTGCTGCTGCAAGGATGATCGCGTCGTAGTCCTCATTTTTAAGCTTCGTTAAGCGCGTATCGATATTCCCGCGGATCCATTTGATTTCAAGATCTGGACGAACGGATAAGATCTGTGCCCCTCTGCGCAGACTACTCGTTCCTACGATTGCTCCTCCCGGTAAATCTTTTAGAGCCACATGATTTTTACTGATGAACGCATCACGGTGATCCTCGCGAAGCGGTATACATCCGATGGTCAGTCCTTCGGGTAAGACCGCAGGCATATCTTTCATACTGTGAACGGCCATATCGATTTCTTTATCCAGCATCGCTTGTTCAATTTCTTTTACAAACAAGCCTTTTCCACCGACTTTCGACAGGGTGACATCAAGAATCTGGTCCCCCTTTGTGACAATTTCCTTCACTTCGAATTCGTAAGAGGGGTCCAGTGCTTTCAACTGATTGATCACCCAATTTGTTTGTGTCAGTGCTAATTTACTTCGTCTCGATCCAACAATGATTTTTCTCATAATGACCTCCTGAATCTTATGAATACCAGAAATGAAATGAAGACAACCGACTTCCTAAGAAAAAGTTAATTAGTATGATCAAGAAGGCTGCAACATTTAGAAAAGCTAATGATTTACCAAATACATTCTTTTTGATGCGCAGATATAAATAACTACTATATAAAATTAATAGAATAAATGACCCTACTATTTTCGGATCATACCATATGAAATCCGGGAGCTTGATATATGCCCATTGCAACCCAAGGATCAGGCTGAGCAGAAGCATCGCTACTCCAATGGAATTGGAAATATATGAAATCTTCTCAAGTTTAGACAGATCACTGATCCGCCATAACCTTTGTCCCCATTTTTTCTCTTTCAATAATTTAAATTGGAGGAGATAAAGCAAGGAAACCACAAAGGATAATGAAAAGGCTCCATATGAAAGGATGGCCATCGTAATATGAATCAACAATAATTCAGATACGAGCTGTTCTGCCATTGCCTGAGACTCTACCTGTACCGGTGCAAACGTATGGATCGCCATAATGATGAATCCAAGTACATTCGTAAAAAACACCGTAAAGTCCACCCTTAATAATCGATTGATGACAAGTGACAGGGTAATGAGGACCCAGGCATAAAAATAAAGTCCCTCGAAAATGGTGAGGACTGGAAACCTGCCTGTGTTCATCATGTAAAGAAATAAAAAGATTGTTTGAAGTATCCAAACAATCGCAAGTAACCAGAAGGCAAACAGATTCGCCTTCCGGTTTTTGTTTAAGAAATCTATAAAGTAAAAGAGAATACTAATAGCATACAGAACAATCATAAGTTCATGCAGCCTAGTCATCGTTTGTTCAAACATAGTCAATAACCTCACTTATGCTTGAAAAGAAGGTTGTGGTACAAGCTTAAGATCGCTCTCAGTCTTTTCATTGGCTGCTTTTACTTGTTTCTGCTCTAGCACTTGTTGTTCAATGTTAAAAATATTGATAAATAAATCCAGTTTATCTTCAGCATCCGGAAGGCCCGCGAATTCCTTCGCTTGCAGGATTGGATCCTTTAACAACTGATTGATAATGCTCTTCGTATGCTTATTTAACACTTTTCGCTCACGATCTGTTAAGTCAGGCATTTTCCGTTCGATGCTTTCCATCGTTTCAGCTTGGATGGAGAGTGCTTTTTGTCGAAGAGCTGAAATAACCGGGACCACCCCAAGCATATTCAACCACTCTTTAAAGGACACAATTTCGGCTTCAATCATGATTTCAATTTGCTCGGCTGCTTTCTTACGCTCAGCCAGGTTTGCCTGAACGATGCCTTCCAGATCATCGATATCATAAAGGAAAACACTTTCTAATTCTCCGATGGAAGGATCCAGATCACGGGGTACCGCAATATCCACCATGAAAAGAGGTCGACCTTTTCTCATGCTTTCCACATGGGACATCATTTCTTTTGTGATCACGAATTCCTTTGCACCCGTAGAACTGATCATAATGTCCGCTTCCACGAGGGCACATTGAAGTTCCTTCATTGTTTTAGCGTTCCCGCTGAAACGTTCTGCCAAGGTTTGTGCCTTTTCATACGTACGATTAATGACCGTCACTTTAGTCGCTCCGCTGCCATGAAGGTTTTGGATCGCTAGTTCTCCCATTTTACCGGCACCAAGAATAAGAACATGTTTTTTCTCCAGGCTGCCGAATACTTTTTTAGCTAATTCAACGGCTGCATAGCTGACAGACACAGCATTGGAACCGATATCTGTTTCGGAGTGACCCTTTTTGGCTACCGTCACTGCCTGCTTGAACAGATGATTAAATACTGTACCAGTCGCCCCTGATTCCTGTGCATTCAGGAAGCTTGAACGAATTTGCCCGAGGATCTGGGTTTCCCCCAACACCATTGAATTCAAACCGCACGCAACTTTAAAAAGGTGTTCGACTGCTCCTTCTTGTTCATAAATGAACAGATAAGGTGTGAACTCCTCTTTATCTATATCGAACCATTGAGATAAGAAATCTTTAATATAATAACGACCTGTATGAAGCTGATCCACTACTGCATAGACTTCCGTTCTATTACATGTAGAAACAATCACATTTTCCAGAATGCTCTTCTTTTCCTTTAAAGCCTTCATAGCGAAAGGAAGATCAGTTTCATTGAATGATAAACGCTCACGAATCTCAACAGGGGCCGTTTTGTAATTCAAACCAACGACTATTGTATACATGCTATGCACTACACCCCCAACTAAAATCATTACTCTCATTATAACATGTCCTAAAAAGCTCCTGACCCGTAAATGTGAACAGAAATTGAAACCTAAGTATGATACATTTATAAAGGTAAGAAGGCATGCTTCTTCCGGTACTTGCTAAACATTTATTTCATCATATACATTTAAGATTAACAAAGAATGAACATGAAAGCATTTTCAATTCTAAAAAAATCTATTATATTTCGACATCACCTACTAATGTAGGGTACCAAAACAAGCCTAAAGAATCAAGTAATGGAAAGGTTTCTTACCTGGACATCCGGGCTTATTATTAGTAGTATGTATTATTTTCCCTGAAAAAACAGTATTTAAAACATTTAGTATAAAAAGATACGGGAGGAAGAGTATGAAACAACAACAAAGAATTTTCCCAGGAATGATCTTAATCGGCTTTGGGGCATACTTTTACTTACAGCAGGCGAGCATAGTCCTGTTTCAGGAGTTCTTCACGTGGCCTACTTTACTGATGATTGTTGGACTTGCTTTTCTCGGACAGGGATATGGAGGGAGAGATTATGAAGCCATATTACCGGGAACGATTCTCGTTGGATTCGGTCTGCATTTTCATGTTGTCAATAGACTCGAAATCTGGCCTGATCACATGGGGACTTTCATTCTGATCATTGCCTTGGGTTTCCTGCTCAGGTACCAGAAAACGAGAGCAGGACTTTTTCAAGGTGTGCTCTTTTTAACCCTTTCTATCATTCTCTTATTCTATGATAAAGCGGCGGGATGGTTTGGCTTCATTGGAGGTAATGTGGTGGAGACCGCTTGGGAATTCTGGCCGATGATCATCATTGGTATCGGCGTCTACTTATTGTTTATAAAGAAAAAATAATTCTATGTACTCCATAATAAAAGCCCGGAAATCACTCCGGGCTTTTTGTGAATTCTATTATAAAACTGAATCCAGAAATTCTCTTGTCCGCTGCTCTTTTGGAGCGTTGAACAATTCCTGGGGAGGTCCTACTTCCACGATCCTGCCATCGTGCATATACACGACCCAGTCGGCTACCTCGCGGGCAAACCCCATTTCATGGGTCACGACAACCATCGTCATCCCCTCTAAAGCAAGCTCCTTCATGGTTGCCAAGACCTCTCCGACCAATTCAGGGTCAAGTGCTGAGGTAGGTTCATCAAAGAGCATGATTTCAGGCTTCATCGCCAGGGCCCTTGCAATGGCCACACGCTGCTTCTGTCCACCGGATAGCTTGGATGGATAGACATTTTCCTTATCCCCCAGGCCGACTTTCTTTAATAGCTCTTTCGCATCCTTCTTTGCTTCGGCCTTTGAAACCCCTTTGACGTATACCGGTGCTTCCATCACATTTTCCAGGACCGTTTTGTGAGGGAAAAGGTAGAAATGTTGAAATACCATTCCGACTTTTTGACGGATTTTATTTAAATCATGTGTATCCTGGTTGACTTCATCGCCTTCTATGACAACCTTTCCATTGTCTTTCAGTTCCAGGAAGTTTAAGCAGCGAAGCAATGTACTCTTCCCTGATCCACTGGCTCCAATGAGGCAAACCACATCACTTTCCTTTACACTGATATCAATGTCCTTCAGTACGTGTAAATCACCAAAGGATTTATTTAATTTTTCCACTTTAATCATTTCCTGACTCACACTCATCCCTCCCGCATCTTTATTAATCACTAACTGACATCCGTTTTTCTATGATATTGACAATCGTTGAGAATACCAGTACCAGAACCAGGTAATAGATCGCTACAACGAGCAGGTAGGTCATGTAATCGAAGTTGTTGGAACCAAGCGTCGTTGCCACACTGAACAATTCGAACATCCCTATGAATGATGCAAGAGATGAATCCTTTAATGCAATGATGAATTGATTACCAAGTGGTGGCAGGGCTCGTCTGAATGCTTGCGGCAAAATGATCCTTCTCATGGACAATCCAAGAGACATTCCAAGGGACCGTCCCGCTTCCATTTGCCCTTTATCAATGGATTGGATGGCTCCACGGAAAATCTCGGCGATGTAGGCACCATTATGGAAAGCAAGACCCATAACAACAGACCAGAAGCCTGATATATTTAATGAGGTTAATCCGAAGTAGAAAATAAAGATTTGAACAATTAAAGGTGTTCCCCGCACAACGAAAATATATAAATCCGCTAATAGTTCCAATGGCTTGATTCCGGAAATCTTGAGAAACGCGAAAAACAAACCAATCACAATCGCAATAAGTACAGAAACAAAGGTTAATTGGAATGTTAATAACATCCCTTTAAGAAATACATCATATGTACCTGTTAAGGTTTCAAAAAAGTGCATGAACTTCCCTCCAGTCAATTCAATACGTGTAAGCTTCTCCCGGTAACGGACAAAAAGCGAATGCGCATAGAAGCACATTCGCTCTGTGTCATGCTGCCTTTACTCTTCTTCAGGATCTGATGTGATGTCTGTATTGAAATATTTTTCACTGATTTTCTTTAACGTACCGTCTTCTCTTAGAGTTTCAAGAGCTTTATTGATTTCATCCAATAACTTTTCATTTTCTTTACTTACGGCGATGGCTTGCTCACTGCGCCCGATCAGTTCACGGGCTTCAACGTTCAAACCTGCAGCGATCGCTTCTTTACCAGTAATGAAGTCGGTAATAACGGCATCATGTTTACCCTTATTTAATGCTTCTAATGCGACTACATCACTATCATATTGTTGAATATTATCCGTTACTCCCTGGGCAGTCTCTGCGTAAGTAGATCCTTTGGAAACGGCAATCTCCATTCCTTCCAAATCATCCAATGTTTCTACAGAACTGTCCGGACGAACGAAGATCTGCGGGCCAGAATAATAATAAGGAGTTGAGAAGTCTACTTCCTTCAAGCGTTCATCCGTGATCGTATGGCTGGCAACCGCCGCATCAAAACGACCCGATTTCACTCCTTCTACAATTCCTGCAAACTTAAATTTCTTCTGTTCAGGTTCAAGACCCATTTCTTTCGCAACGGCTTCTGCCACTTCAATATCGAAACCTGACATGGTTCCATCATTATTTGTTACACTGAATGGCTTAAATTCACCTGAAGCTGCATAAATGAATTTGCCTTCCTCTACTAACTTCGCACCATTTTCTGTTGTGGCTTTGTCGCCACAGGCTGATAGAAGAAGCACAGAAATGACTAACAAGACTAGGCTTTTCCAATTCTTCACTGTCTAGAGTCCCCCTTATGTAGCTTGTAATATTTTTAATCTTTCATAATTTTATCAACAAAAGAGAAAATTCTCAAAATTCAAATATAGCTTCTACAGCTTATAATTATCCATTTTATTGGATGAAGCGGATTCAGCTCGGTTACAGGTACATATGCGTCTCTATCCTTTTATTTCCTTTCATATGCTTTGATGATATAGGCCCATCAGCCTTATACGGAGTTCAGTAGACCCTCTTTTATACTACTTTTAAGCTATATGGGTGCTGTCATTATTTAGTCATAAAAAAGAACCGTCTCCACATATGTGGAAATCGGTTCTTTTTAAAGCTTATTTATAATAAGACTTGATGGCGTCCCAGGCTTTGTCTTTTCCAAGGCCTGTTTCGGAAGAGAACATGATGAGGTCGTCTTCTTTGTCCATGTTCAACGTTTCCCTTGTTACTTTCAGGTGTTTCTGCCATTTGCCTTTCGGGATCTTATCCGCTTTGGTGGCGATGACGATGCATGGAAGCTCATGATGCTTAAGGAAATCGTACATCATGACATCATCATTGGTTGGCGCATGGCGCAGGTCCACGATCAGGATGACCGCCCTTAACTGCTCACGGGAAGTGATGTAGGTTTCAATCATCTTTCCCCATGCTTCCCGTTCTGTTTTTGATACTTTGGCAAAACCGTAACCAGGTACGTCCACGTAATAGAGGGTCTCTTCTATTTTATAGAAGTTCAGCGTCTGGGTTTTACCTGGCTTGGATGAAATCCTTGCCATGCTCTTGCGACCGATCATTTTATTGATGAATGAGGATTTCCCCACGTTCGAGCGTCCCGCTAAGGCAAACTCAGGAAGAAAATCGCCAGGATATTGTTCAGGCCTGACTGCACTGATGACTAGCTCAACTTGATTTACTTTCACTTCTTTTCACCTACTAATGCTTTCTCTAAGACTTCATCAATATGGGATACAAGGATGAACGTTAATTCTCCCCTCACACTTTCAGGAATATCATCTATATCCTTTTCATTATCTTTCGGAAGGATAATCGTTTTAATTCCCGCACGATGAGCGCTTAATGTTTTTTCTTTCACTCCCCCGATTGGAAGTACTCTTCCCCTCAGAGTTATTTCACCGGTCATTCCTACTTCACGATTGACGTATTTACCTGTCAGCGCTGATACAAGTGCCGTCGTAATAGTGATGCCTGCTGAAGGACCGTCTTTTGGAACTGCCCCTTCAGGAACGTGGATGTGAATATCATATTTCTCGTGGAAAGACTCGTCGATCCCAAGATCCTTCGCTTTCGAACGTACATAACTAAATGCCGTCTGAGCAGACTCTTTCATGACATCCCCCAATTTACCCGTCAATACAAGCTTTCCTTTACCCGGTGCTAAGGACACCTCGATTTGCAGCGTATCTCCGCCAACCGTAGTGTAAGCAAGACCTGTTGAAACACCGATTTGGTTTTCTATTTCAGCTTGACCATAGCGGAATTTTTTCTTCCCGAGGAACTCTTCAATATTGCTGGACGTAATCACGACGCGCTTCTTGTCACCAGAGACAATGATCTTGGCCGTTTTTCTACAAAGGGCTGCAAGGTGGCGTTCAAGGCTCCTCACCCCTGCTTCCCTTGTATAATAACGAACAATATCGACAATCGCTTCATCCCTGACCTGAAGCTTCGATTTGTTTAAGCCATGATCTTTAATCTGCTTCTCCAATAAATGATGCTTCGCGATATTTAATTTTTCAAGCTCTGTATAACCTGCGATCGTAATGATCTCCATTCTGTCCCGGAGCGGGCCGGGAATGGTCGATAAATCATTCGCCGTTGCGATGAACATGACTTTGGATAAATCATACGTTTCTTCAATATAGTGGTCACTGAAATTCGAATTTTGCTCAGGATCGAGTACTTCGAGCATCGCAGAAGAAGGATCTCCCCTGAAATCACTTGACATTTTGTCGATTTCATCAAGGAGGAAAACAGGGTTGATGGTGCCTGCTTTTTTCATACCCCGGATGATTCTACCGGGCATCGCACCTACATACGTACGCCTGTGACCTCTGATCTCTGACTCATCACGAACGCCTCCGAGGGAAATTCGGACAAAATTTCGACCTAGTGATTCAGCCACAGAACGGGCCAAACTCGTTTTCCCGACACCCGGAGGTCCGGCAAGGCATAGGATAGGTCCTTTAAGGGATTGAGTTAACTGCTGGACAGCCAGGTATTCAAGCACTCTCTCTTTTACCTTTTCAAGACCGTAGTGATCCCGGTTTAAGATTTGTTCAGAACGTTTTATATCTAATTGATCTTCTGTTTCAGTCGACCACGGCAGGGATGCAAGCCATTCGATATAATTACGTATGACAGAGCTTTCAGCGGAACTTGATGGAACTTTTTCATAGCGGGCAAGCTCTTTCAATACAGTTCTTTCAACATCCTCAGGCATATCCGCTTGTTCTATCTTCGCAGTCAAATCTTCAATTTCACCCGTTTTTCCTTCTTTGTCTCCCAGTTCTTTTTGAATGGCTTTCATTTGTTCCCGTAAGTAGTACTCTTTTTGGGTTCTTTCCATGGAACGCTTCACACGCTGGCCGATTTTCTTCTCGAGACTCAGCACCTCTTTTTCATTGTTAATGGTCTCGATCACCATTTGAAGCCGCTTCTTGATATCAAGAGTCTCAAGTACATTTTGCTTTTCTTTCATTTTCAACGGAAGATGGGAGGCAACGATATCCGCAAGTCTTCCCGGCTCTTCAATATCTGAAACAGTGGAATACGTTTCGGCTGAAACTTTTTTTGAAAGTTTTATGTATTGTTCGAAATAATTCAATAACGTCCTCATTAAAGCGTCTGTTTCTGATTCTTTCACATCGGAATCTTTGAATTCCTTTATTTCCACTTCGTAGAAGTCTTTTTGCTCTGTAAATGATTCAATTGATGCCCTGTTTAAACCCTCAACCAGAACTCTGATCGTTCCATTCGGTAATTTGAGCATCTGCTTTACCTTTGTAAGAGTTCCCATTTCGTAAAAATCTTCTTGTGTTGGCTCATCTATATTCATATCTCTTTGAGTGGTTAAGAAAATTAAATGATCATCCATCATGGCTTTTTCTAAAGCTTGTACGGAGCGCTCACGTCCAACATCTAAATGTAAGACCATTGTTGGATACACAAGTAAGCCTCTTAATGGAAGGAGGGGAACCGTTAAATTATTTTGATTTGCCACATATAACACCTCCGAATTTTGCTCTAAGTCTTTGTACAATTCTAACTTATTTACTAGGTAGTGTCTATTAAATAGGTATTTACAACTTTATTCATGCCGTTTAACGCTTATTCCATTTTCTCTTTCATTCAAAAACAAACCGATTCGGATAGACCCGAATCGGTCAACAGTCTATACACTTTTCTTATTTTGTTCTGTTATGAGATCAGTTTGATGTGGTGTTTCCTTCATAAGAGCCAGATCCAATACTTCTTTTAGCTGTTTCACCGGGATCACTTCGATACCCTCGATTTCACTTAACATTGCCTGCTGATTTTCATAAGGGATGATCGCTATAGTGGCACCAGCCAATTTCGCGCCCTTCACTTTAGCCGTCACGCCTCCGACTGGTTTCACGAGACCATGGATGCTGATCTCACCGGTAACAGCAATGGTATGCTTCACTGGAATTCGGTAAATGGCAGAATAGATGCCCAGTGCCATGGCAATCCCTGCTGAAGGTCCGTCTACGGGTACTCCACCAGGAAAGTTCACATGTATATCGTATTGATCGGCAGGGACCCCCATGGAACGAAGCACCGTAATCACGTTTTCAATTGAGCCTTTCGCCATGCTTTTTCTTCGGATTGATTTACTTCGATCTCCAATGCTTTCTTCTTCCACGATTCCCGTCACATTGATCAGCCCTTTATCCGTTGCCGGGATAACGGTTACTTCAATTTCAAGTAGAGAACCAGTATTGGGCCCTGTTACGGCTAACCCATTTACTAATCCAATAGTAGCTACTTCATTGATTTTTTTCTGATATCGTGGAGAAAGCTGACTGGATTGGATAATCCACTCCAGTTCATGATCAAAGATTTCTTTTCTATTTTCGGTAATGGCTACTCCAGCTGCAATCTGGACCATATTGACCGCTTCACGGCCATTACGGGCGTAAGAGGCAAGCGTTTCAAGACCTTTGTCACTAATCGTCATTTCCACTTTCTCCACGGCTCTGGCAGCTACTTTTTTCACTTCATCATGCTCAAGCTCCCTAAAGAATACTTCCATGCATCTCGAGCGAATAGCTGGTGGAATTTCACTCGGGGTACGAGTGGTCGCACCGATCAAACGGAAATCTGCTGGAAGGCCATTTTTAAAAATATCATGTATGTGGGTAGGAATTTGATGATTTTCTTCATTATAGTAGGCACTTTCAAGAAACACTCTGCGATCTTCTAATACTTTTAATAACTTATTCATTTGGATAGGATGCAATTCTCCTATTTCATCAATGAACAATACCCCGCCATGGGCATTCGTTACAGCCCCTTGCTTCGGCTGGGGAATCCCAGCTTGTCCCATGGCTCCCGCTCCTTGATAGATGGGATCATGCACAGACCCAATCAGCGGATCGGCAATTCCCCGTTCATCGAAACGTGCGGTTGTGGCATCCAGTTCAACAAAAACAGCTGCAGGTTTAAAAGGGGATTTCATATTCTTCTTGGCTTCTTCCAGGACCAATCGGGCAGCTGCGGTTTTCCCGACTCCGGGAGGTCCATAGATGATGACATGCTGAGGATTAGGGCTGCATAACGCTGCTTTCAGTGCTTTAATTCCATCTTCCTGGCCAACAATATCATCAAAGCTTGATGGCCTTACTTTTTCTGCAAGAGGTTCAGTTAATGAAATGGATCTCATCTTTCGTAACTCTTCCATCTCTTTTTTTGACTCTCGATCAATGGAAACTTTTTGCGTTCGCTGATTTTTCAAGAGGTTCCAAAAATACAATCCAATGATTATTCCGAAGAATAACTGGATAAACAAAGCGATGCTAGTAAAGCTCATTCGTCTCCCTCCAAGTAGATACAAGTTGTTATCGGTTAGTATCTCCTTGACCATGTGGGAATAAACAAAAAAATTCTGGTTCTAAAATGAGTAAAAATAAGAAATTCGGGACTATTCCTAAATGCACCTAAGCATGTAATGGTTGATTTCCGCTCCAGGATGCTCGCTTTCCGCGTGGCGGGCGGTGAGCCTCCTCAGCTTCGCTTCCGGGGTCTCACCTGTTCCACTTTTCCCGCAGGAGTCGAGCACCTTCCGCTTCAATCAACAAAACTAATGTAAAAAGTTCTTTTGTAATTTCCATTAATGATACTTTTCCACCACTCCATCAAATCGCTATCTTTGTTCCTTTCTGTTCAATATATACTCACGCATTTTGTTTCATTAAAAAAGCCAAGAATGAAGGATCATTCTTGGCTTTACTTAAGCTATTAAGCTGATGTTTTTTCTTCGTTTGGATCGATCATGGTTCCATCTTCGAGCATTAGATGTGGAGCCGCATCTTCAAGGATCGTTTCTTTTGTAATGATACATTTTTTAATATCATCACGGGAAGGAAGATCGAACATCACATCCAACATCATGGTTTCGATGATAGAACGTAATCCACGGGCACCCGTTTTGCGCTCGATTGCTTTTTTAGAGATTTCAAGAAGAGCATCTTCAGTGAACTCAAGCTCTACATCATCTAATTCAAGCATTTTTTGATATTGTTTTACCAACGCATTTTTAGGTTTTGTCAGGATTTCGACCAACGCTTCTTCATCAAGAGGCTCAAGGCTTGAAATCACTGGTAAACGACCGATGAATTCTGGAATTAACCCAAACTTCAATAGATCTTCAGGTACGACTTTAGAAAGAAGGGATTTGTCTTCTTTTACTTCTGCGTTTTTAGGATCAGAACCGAAGCCAATCACCTTTTGACCTAAGCGGCGTTTGATGATTTGCTCGATTCCATCAAAAGCCCCACCACAAATGAATAGTACATTGGACGTATCAATCTGGATGAATTCCTGATGTGGATGCTTACGCCCCCCTTGAGGCGGAACGCTTGCTACTGTACCTTCAAGAATTTTCAGAAGTGCCTGTTGAACACCTTCACCTGAAACGTCTCTAGTGATGGATGGATTTTCAGATTTTCGCGCTACTTTATCGATTTCATCGATGTAGATGATGCCTTTTTCAGCTTTTTCTACATCGTAATCGGCTGCCTGGATTAATTTCAATAGAATATTCTCCACGTCTTCCCCAACGTAACCGGCTTCTGTTAAAGAAGTGGCATCGGCAATCGCGAAAGGTACGTTCAGAATACGTGCAAGTGTTTGTGCAAGTAAGGTTTTACCGCTACCTGTCGGACCGATCATCGCAATATTACTCTTAGACAGTTCAACGTCATCGACTTTGCTGCTTGAGTTGATACGCTTGTAATGGTTGTAAACGGCTACAGCCAGAGATTTCTTGGCTTGATCTTGACCAATTACGTACTCGTCCAGGATTTCCCGGATTTCACGAGGTTTAGGTACGTCTTTGAATTCTACTTCTTCTTCTGTACCTAGCTCTTCTTCTACGATTTCAGTACAAAGTTCGATACACTCATCGCAGATATACACACCTGGTCCAGCGACTAGTTTACGAACTTGGTCTTGTGTTTTTCCGCAAAAAGAACATTTTAGTTGTCCTTTTTCATCATTAAATTTAAACAATGATTTTCACCCCTTCGTTAAAACTTCATAAAATCGTGCTCTGTTTCATCAAACGAACGATTCCTTACATCCCTATTACCTAAAGTTATGTACTGCATTTTATCATATTATATGTTCGTAAAGAAATTGATACGATTCTTAAGAATCATCTTATTATGTAACACGCATTTTAGCAAATATTTTACATTGCTAGTTAGTATCTTGTCCAATTGAAGTCAGGTAATGTAAGAAATCCAATTATGTATGTTCCTGGTGAAAAGTAATGCAACCCCGTTAAATAAGCTTTTTCCAAAAATAGTGGTTCTTATTCTTGTTTGATGGATAAAGTTTCTTATTAGATAGAGTATAGTATTTTGGCTCATTTTGCCACAGAAACAAAAAACGCCTGGAGCAAACTCGTTTGCTCATACACATAAGTTCGAAGTAAAGCTTAGTGTAGTCGAGATTTTGGCTCATTTATGCCACCATCCTCAAAAGCGAAAGAGCAAACTCGTTTGCTCTATCGCTTTTGAGGATGGTGGCTACTTTTCAGCAAAGCTGAAAAGCGTGTGAAACATTCGTTTCACACGAATGAGTCAAAATCTAGCAGGATCTTCATTTCATTGTACAAAACAAGGCACGAAGAAATCGCGCCTTGTTAGCTATTTTTATTATGCTACAGTTTTGCTGTTTTCAACAAGGAATTCTACTGCTTTACGTACTTTCAGGTCAGCTTTAAGTGTGTCAAGGCCGCCTAGAGCTTGTTTGATGTTGTCAGCAGACATGTTGTATTGTTCAGCCATTTTGTTTACTTCTTCTTCTGCTTCTTCTTCAGTTACTTCAAGGTTTTCAGCTGCCGCGATTGCTTCCAGTGTAAGGTTTGTGCGAACGCGTTTACCAGCATCTTCTTTCATTTGACCGCGAAGATCTTCTTCTGTTTGACCAGAGAATTGGAAGTATAGGTCAAGGTTCATACCTTGCATTTGTAGACGTTGACCGAATTCTTGCATCATGCGGTCTACTTCAGCTGTAACCATTACTTCTGGGATTTCTACTTCAGCATTTTCAGAAGCCTTATTTACAAGAGTTTCACGAACAGCTGTTTCAGCTTCGTTCTTTTTGGACTCTTGAAGACGTTTTTCGATTTTTTCTTTAAGTTCAGCAAGTGTTTCAACTTCTTCGTCTGCGTCTTTAGCGAACTCATCGTCTAATGCAGGAAGTTCTTTCGCTTTGATTTCGTGAACTTTCACTTTGAATGTAGCAGGTTTTCCAGCAAGTTCAGCTGCATGATACTCTTCTGGGAAAGAAACTTCTACTTCTTTCTCTTCTCCAGCCGTTACACCAACTAATTGCTCTTCGAAACCTGGGATGAACTGACCAGAACCTAATTCAAGTGAATAATTCTCAGCTTGACCGCCTTCGAATGCTTCACCGTCAACGAATCCTTCGAAATCCATTGTTACTGTGTCGCCTTCTTCAGCTTTTCCTTCTTCTTTAACAGCAAGCTCAGCTTGCTTTTCTTGAAGTGAAGTAAGTTCAGCTTCTACATCTTCTGCTGTTACTTCTGTTTCCATTTTCTCTACTTCAAGACCTTTGTATTCGCCAAGTTTCACTTCTGGTTTCACTTGTACTTTAGCAGTGAAGATTAGATCTTTGCCTTTTTCCATTTGCTCAACATCGATTTCCGGACGGTCGATTGGATCGATTCCAGTTTCTTCGATTGCTTTCGCATATGCTTCAGGTAAGATGAAATCTAATGCATCTTGATAAAGTGATTCTACTCCAAAGCGTTTTTCGAACATACCGCGAGGCATTTTCCCTTTACGGAATCCTGGTACGTTCACCTGTTTTACAACTTTTTTGAACGCTGCGTCTAAACCTTCGTTTACTTTAGCAGCTTCTACTTCAATTGTAAGAACTCCTTGGTTTCCTTCTTGCTTTTCCCATTTTGCAGACATACTGTTCCCTCCAACAATCTATAATTGATCTTGAATTTTTTACGCATAGTAGTAGATAGTCCTGTATGAATCTAGCACTATCATCGTAAATATATGAAAAACTTTTACATTACAACCATTACATTATAACATACAGCCACTGTCTTTCAACAGACAGCATTTAAATATTAGGAGAGGAAATTTCCTCTAGTTCCCTAAGTCTTGAAAGAATCCCCTGAGATTGCGTGTTTTCAACCTGGTCTTTTAACTCCTTTTCAAGGATCGCATCTGCAAACATCCCCGCTGTGTAGTAGGCATACACCGAAGCGATTTCTTTCGGTTCCTCCTCAAATGTAAAAGGATAGAGAAGAAAGGCATGCCGTTTCAGTAATTCATGCGCGTGCTGAAATAGCGTAGGATTCGTCTGCGCCAAAAGATCATCCAGGGAATCTGTGACCTTGGTGAAGAAATCAGAATCGAACACATCTTCCAATTCAGCTGGTGAAACCCTATCTTCCATTCCAAGCTTAGTAATATCCACTTCTTTATCCACTCCATGCTCTCTAAAAACATTTAAAATCATCGTTTGCAGAAATGGATGGGATTCTGAATCCTTTAAGACAGATTGCAGCTCTCCCATAAAGGGCTTTATGTTACGGTGAACCAGTTGAGCTACCAGTAAGGTTTGCTCCTCTAAACTCTTCCCGTTCAATATGGATGATTGATCTTCTTTAGGGGTCTCTTCATCTGGAATCACTGCTTTACCATTCAATACTTTCTCACTAAAGTGCAGAAGCTTTTTGAAATGTTCTTCCTTTTCAAAAGGCACTTCTTTTTCATCAAACAGGGCGTGGATCGTATCCACTACTTCCCTGTGCTGATGAAGCTGGATGAGTATCATCAAATACATATCAACGACTTCAAAATAGTCGCCGATTCCTTCAAGAAGCATCTCTTTACATATGTATCTCGCTTTGTCGTACTGCTTGCTTTCATAAAGAGAAAGCACGAGTGCCGTATTAATATCGGGATTATCAGGTTCTAATTCATGGGCTTGGGTGAGCAACTGGGAGGATTCATGAACCTCTCCTTTTTCCAGTGCCTGCACGCCCTTTTCCAACAGCCGATCCTTCAATCCCGGGAACTGGACAATCTTTCCTTTTCCTTCTTGGTTTCCCTTAGTCATAAATCGTACCTACCTATACTGTTAGTTTGTATTAGTTTAGCACGATATCTTTTAGATAACAAAAAAAGCTTACCCAATGCAGGCAAGCTTTGTATATGTAGGATTTATGGCGTCCCAGGAGAGATTCGAACTCCCGACCGACGGCTTAGAAGGCCGTTGCTCTATCCTGCTGAGCTACTGGGACGTGATTTGTTTTTCAAGGACAATATTTATTATATTCACATAGCATCAATAAGTCAACAGATTTTCAAAAAAAGTTTTATTTTATTTTCAGCTGTCATTTTTTCATGAAATATCTATATGAAAAGAACCTGCCGTAGCAGGTTCTCACGATGATTTTACAGTTGAAATGTTTGAGTCAATTCGTCCAATGCCACATGATCATGAGTCAGGAATGTTACCTTTATCTCTTGATCCTGAGCCTCTACCAAGGCATAGGTGCGCTCCATTCTTCCCCGCGGTAAAAGAATGCTGCCCGGATTTAAAAACAAAATGCCATTATTCAATTCTGCGCCTAACGTATGGGAGTGTCCAAAGAAAACAAAATGGGCGCCTGCTTCTTCTGCTTTATAACGAAGCTTCATTAGTGACATTTTAATTCCATACAGATGACCGTGAGTCACCATGATTGAATTGCCCTCAACCTTTTCAATAAGGTCGTCGGGTAGCCTGGCATCCATATCACAGTTCCCCCTCACTACAAGGTAGGGAGATAATGCCGGGTCATCTGCACTTAATTCAGAATCTCCGCAGTGTACCATGGCATCTACGGTAGAATGATATTTCTCCGATAGCTCCAATAGCTCTTCTTTTGAACCGTGGCTATCACTTACAACCAATAGTTTCATTCAGCTCACCCTTTAAATAAAGTCTGAGATTATGTTCTTAAGTTTTTTCAATGCATTTCCACGATGGCTGATTTGACTTTTCTCTTCTTGTGTTAGTTCAGCCATGGATTTTCCAAGAGTAGGAACGTAGAAAATCGGATCGTACCCAAACCCATTCGTTCCTCTTTTTTCTTGTAAAATCGTGCCTTCGCATGTTCCCGTAACGGTTCTGGTTTCCCTATTCGGTCCGGCAATCGCTAAAACACAGTGAAAACGTGCGGTACGGTCGGATTCTTCAACAGATTCCAGTTCGCTTAATACCTTCTCCATGTTCGCCTCATCACTCTTTTCTTCACCGGCATAGCGGGCAGAATACACTCCCGGACGGCCTTCCAAGGCATCGATGGCCAAACCGGAATCATCTGCGATCACCAGTTCACCTAATATTTCCGCAACCGTTTCAGCTTTCAGAATGGCATTTTCCTCAAACGTTTCACCGGTTTCTTCAACATCCTCAATATGAGGAAGGTCTAGTAATGTTTGTACCTCATATCCGTATGGAGCAAACATATGTTGAAATTCTTTTGCTTTTCCCCTGTTTTTAGTGGCTATGATCACTCGTTTTGTCATCTACAATCTCATCCCTTTATTGAAATCTTTTTACTATTTCTCCTAATGATTGCTGCTGAATTTGGAATAGCTCGTGGATTCCTTCTTGTCCGAGTTTTAACAGTTGATGCAATTGATCCATCGTAAAGGTTGCTTCTTCCCCTGTTCCCTGCAGCTCTACAAATTCGCCTTCACCCGTCATGATGATGTTCATATCCACTAATGCGCTGCTATCTTCAATATAATTCAAGTCAAGAACCGCTCCATGCACTTCAACAATCCCCACACTTGTGGCTGCTAAGAAACTTTTCAGCGGAAAGGAAGAGATTTTTTTACTGTCTTGAAGCTTAGCCACTGCGATTGCCGTGGCAACGAAAGCTCCCGTGATCGAAGCCGTTCTTGTCCCGCCGTCTGCTTGAATGACATCACAATCAATCCAGATTGTCCGTTCTCCCAATGCATCCAAATCGACTACAGATCTTAATGCCCTTCCAATAAGACGTTGAATTTCCATTGTTCTTCCTGAAACCTTCCCTTTAGAAGATTCACGGATGTTTCTTGTTTCAGTTGCTCTTGGCAGCATGGAATATTCAGCCGTGATCCACCCTTTTCCACTATTTCTCATAAAAGGAGGCACACGTTCTTCGATACTGGCATTACAAATGACCTTCGTCTCTCCAACCGTTATTAAGACTGAGCCTTCCGGATGCTTAACATAATCCGTCTCGATCTCAATATTACGCAATTGATTCTTTTCTCTACCATCTGTTCTCATATCATTACCTCCTGTATTTTCGTGCGTTATGTAAAAATGGTCTAATCAAAAATAGAAGAGGCGGCATTCTGCCAACCTCTTTTCGGGTGCTTCTATCATAGTATATCAAAAAATTGTTATTTAAAAACTAATTACATTCACATTTTCTGGTCTTGTCACTGGTTCTGTGATGGTTTCGCCGTCTTTAGACACTACCGTTGCTTCCCCATTCACTAGTACAGAGACTCCTTTAATTCCTTTTTGCTCTGTTAAAGAGAGAACCAGAGAATTCAGCATATGTTCAGAAACCATTTTTTCTTCAAGGCTTCCATAAACTGCTTCGTTAAAATTCAATGTAACGGTTCCATCTTCAAGTTTCGGATCATCTAATAGTTTTGCACCTGTAAAATCACTTGCAAGTGAAGATGAATATCCTGGTCCGTCTATTAATTCATTCACAACTGCCGTGACTTCATCCACTGAATTTGAGCTCACGCGCTTGGTAACAGGTACGTAATACGTTTTATCGTCACTTTGGGACACATAATAAACCGTCAGTGGTTTTGTACTGGTAGGATCCACAACACCAGAAGTATCCACGTTGATTCCTACTTTTCTCGTTAATCCTTTTTCATCGATCGGTGTTCCGTTAACAGGCATTTCAGTCAGTGGATAACCGTTCACCCGAAGCTCTACTTTTTCAACAGAATCAAATTGAGTAAGCGTCCACGTGACCGACTGAAGAATTCTCTGCTCATCTTCAGGCTGGTAGTTATTGAACTCCGGAGAGAAATCGGCAATGGCCGTTCCGTCTTTAATATCGACCGTCACTTGCGTATCTGCCGGAAGTACGGCTCTAAACCCATTCGGCAGCACATTTTCAACCGGTCCATTTTTGACCAGATACTCAAGAGCTTGCTTAGCTACACTTTCTTCACCTGGAAGTGGGAGTGATTGTGATACAACATATCCATTTTTATCGATTAAATAAAGTTCTGTCATGACCGTTTCAGCCTTTGCTTCTTCCTTGCTCACTTCTTTCTCCCCGTCTTCTCCTTTAGCCGTATCCACTTTCTCCCCTTCTTTTAAGTAGGATAGATCTTGAGGAGGATCGATCTTTTCTTTATCATCACCGAAACTGAGTAATCCACAACCTGAAAGATATACAGAAGAAGCTAAAACCGTTACAGCAATTGACACCTTCGCTTTTTTCGCCATTGGGAAACCTCCTAAAAGACAGTTTGTACTAACATATATACGAGCCTGTTCTATAAAATAGACCGAAACTTTTTGAAAATAAAAAAACCATCCGATCACAAGATCCTACTCTTGTAATCGAATGGTTTCTGCTTTCACTTCCCCGACTGACAGCCAATCGGAGGCAATGCTTGAAAAGATGGCCGATGACCCTGTAGTGAAAAAGCGATGCTGTGGGTGCTGGACTCCTTTGTATAGGAGATTGTAATAATCAAGAATCGTACTCACTTCCCGTGCCGTTTCATCCCCGGAGCTTATCACACTGATCTCCGGACCCATATAGGCTTTAATCTTAGGCTGTAAGAGCGGATAGTGGGTGCACCCTAATATCAACGTATCAATATTCGAATCTTTGATAGGGTGAAGAGTCTCTTCTACTATGTCTGCCGCCATGGAGCTATTGTATTCCCCACTTTCTACTAAGGGGACAAATTTCGGACAGGCGAGTGACGTGACATCCAAGCTGCCGTGCAGGGAGTGAAGAGCTTCTACATAAGCGCCGCTATTAATTGTCCCCACTGTTCCTAATACTCCGATTCTCTTATTATGAGTGTGCTTGATAGCCGCTCTCGCTCCAGGATGGATGACGCCTATTACCGGGATGTCCAAATGGGTTTGAATTTCATCCAACACAACCGCAGTGGCCGTATTGCATGCAATAATCAACATTTTCATATCAAATTGCATGAGATATTGGGTCATTTCCCATGTGAATATTTTCACTTCTTGAGCTGTTCTGGGTCCGTAGGGACAACGGGCTGTGTCACCGAGATAATAGATGGTTTCTTTAGGTAACTGCCGCATCACTTCTTTAGCGACGGTTAGCCCCCCTACCCCTGAATCAATGATGCCAATTGGTTGAATCACATTATTCCCTCATTCTTGTTTCATTTCTTGATGAAGTTTCGCTAAATTATCTTTTAATAATAGCACTTCTTGTTCAGAGAAATCCGTTAAGACACTCTGTAAATAATTTTGCCTTTTATTGATAACCTCTTCAATAATTCTTTCGCCCTCTTTTAACATATGAATCCGAACGACTCGACGATCATTTTCATCCTTCACGCGTTCCACTAACTGATTCTTCTCCATTCTATCAACTAGATCCGTCGTGGTACTGCATGCAAGATACATTTTATTCGAAAGATCACCAATGGTCATATCTCCATATTCAAATAACCACTGCAGCGCTATGAACTGCGGCGGGGTGATGGTGTACTGACTTAAGATTTCTCTTCCCTTTTGCTTGATGATGGAGGATATGTATCGCAGGTCTTTCTCAATATCTGCAACAACTTGTAAATCTCCAATGATTTCTTTAGAATTCGTCATGATTACTCTCCTTTTAAATCAGAAACTGGACATAATTCCTTATTGAAAACGGGAATCGGTCATGTAGACCTTCCTGTTTTAGCTTCTATTATATTATGGGACCTAAGTGACCTTTCATTCAGCCTAGACTCCCCTTATTAGCATTTTCGCCTTTTTCGGCTGAAAATTCAAGACAAGTTCACGAATGGACCTGAACTAAAAGAGACTGACTCTCATTCAAACATTAAAAGGTATCCGCGGAAGACCCGTTAATTGTTTGCCATTAGAATCAGTCCCTTACATTTAAAGCTTGAGTTCCCCCATGCGAAGAAGCTCTACAACAGCTTGAGATCGCCCCTTCACTCCAAGCTTTTGCATGGCGTTGGAAATATGATTTCGAACTGTTTTCTCGCTAATAAATAGATCACTAGCAATTTCTTTAGTTGTTTTGTCTTGAACCAACAGTTCGAATACTTCTTTTTCTCTTTTGGTGAGCAACGGTTTGTGTGTAAAATCATTGTCCTTCAATTATGGTAACCCTCCTTGCCTTCGCCAGCTTTAAACCGCGGGGATGGGTATTGTCGGTCGTCAGAATATCATATGTGAAGGGAGGGTTTAGAGTGACATAGAGGAGGAAGTTAAATGAAAAATAGGCAACGGATTATTTCACACACTCCGAAGGGCTAAGAAACCGCCTTTTGCAGTCAAGCTTTGCCTTCATTTCTTCCGTCCAGGGGACACCTTTTCCAGTCTGTTTCGATATTTGGACCATGGTTCCTCTACCTGTAAAGCAAACCTCTTCTTTTTCATTCAGACCCATATAGTGTAAATCTACAGAGGAATTACCCACACTATTTGCCTTCACACATACCTTCAGCTGTTCGTCGAAGAATACTTGTTTAACAAAATCACATTGTAAATCTGCGACGACAGGAATCGTCTCATGATCAGGTTTTACCCAATTTTGCATAAACCCTTTGTGTTTAAAAAACTCGATTCTAGCTTCTTCGAAATAAGTGAATGGAATCGTATTGTTCATATGTCCAAACATATCAGTTTCGGAAAACCGAACCTTTATATGGATTGAAAATGAAAACTCTTTTTGCCATGTTTCTATATCTTCAATGTATGTAAAATGGTTCAAATTGGCTCCTCCTTTTGGGAAATGAATATAGAACAAGAAAATGAATCACCATTCATTATTTATTATAAGCTTTTTCTGAAAAATAAGAAACCTATAAAGGACAAAAAAAACACTCTCCCGAAGGAAAGTGCTTTTAGATGTTTAAGATTAGTCAACCATATGGTCGCTTCCGAAGAAGTTTTTAAACATTTGGAACGTCGTCTCTCTGTTCAGTGCAGCGATCGAAGTTGTTAAAGGAATACCCTTCGGACAAGATTGAACACAGTTTTGAGAGTTCCCACAGTTTGCAAGGCCACCATCGCCCATGATCGATTCAAGACGCTCATCCTGGTTCATAGCCCCTGTTGGATGGGCATTGAACAAGCGAACCTGTGATAATGGAGCAGGACCGATGAAGTCCGATTTACTGTTTACGTTTGGACATGCTTCCAAGCATACACCACATGTCATACATTTCGATAATTCATACGCCCATTGACGTTTCTTCTCAGGCATACGCGGTCCGGGACCAAGATCGTATGTTCCATCAATCGGGATCCATGCTTTTACTTTCTTCAAGCTGTCAAACATGCGGCTGCGGTCAACCTGCAGGTCACGAACGACAGGGAAAGTGCGCATAGGCTCAAGACGGATCGGTTGTTCCAATTGATCAACTAAAGCTGTACAAGACTGTCTCGGTTTCCCGTTGATCACCATTGAACAAGCTCCACATACTTCTTCCAGACAGTTCATATCCCAGTTAATCGGAGTAGTTTGTTCCCCTTTTGCATTGACCGGATTACGACGAATTTCCATCAATGCAGAAATGACGTTCATATTCGGACGATAATCAAGCTCGAACTCTTCTTGGAAAGGGGCTGTTTCCGGGCTTTCTTGACGAGTAATAATAAAACGGACTCTTTTGTTTTCACTCATCATTTATTTCCCCCTTTTTTCTTAGAATAGTCACGCTTACGTGGTGCAATCAGTGAAGTATCTACTTCTTCGTAATGGAATTCCGGAGAATTCGTCGCAGCATTGTATTTTGCCATCGTCGTTTTCAGGAATTCTTCATCATTACGTTCAGGGAAGTCAGGTTTGTAGTGAGCCCCACGGCTCTCGTTACGATTCAATGCACCGATTGTAATAACACGGGCAAGCTGAAGCATGTTCCACAATTGACGGGTGAATATTGCCCCTTGGTTACTCCATTTAGCCGTATCATTGATATTGATATTTTGGTAACGTTCCATCAATTCCTGGATCTTTTCATCGGTTTGTTTAAGTTTATCGTTATGACGTACAACGGTTACGTTATCCGTCATCCACTCACCAAGCTCTTTATGAATGACGTAAGCATTCTCAGTACCATTCATGGACATGATGTTGTTCCATTTTTCTTCTTCCTGTTTCACATAACGATCGAATAAAGAAGAAGGTACCGACTCAGCCGTTTTTTCTAAACCTTCGATATATTTAATGGCATTAGGTCCTGCAACCATACCACCATAAATAGCGGATAGTAATGAGTTTGCTCCTAAGCGGTTACCCCCGTGCTGAGAATAATCACACTCACCAGCAGCGAATAATCCAGGGATATTTGTCATTTGATCATAGTCCACCCAAAGTCCACCCATAGAATAGTGTACCGCAGGGAAGATTTTCATTGGCACTTTACGCGGATCATCACCCATGAACTTCTCATAAATTTCGATGATTCCACCAAGCTTAATATCAAGCTCTTTTGAATCTTTGTGGGATAGATCAAGGTAAACCATGTTTTCACCGTTGATACCGAGCTTTTGATTTACGCACACATCGAAGATTTCACGTGTTGCGATATCACGTGGAACAAGGTTTCCATATGCAGGATACTTCTCTTCGAGGAAGTACCATGGCTTACCATCTTTATATGTCCAAACCCGTCCACCTTCACCACGGGCAGATTCACTCATCAGGCGAAGCTTATCATCCCCAGGGATGGCCGTCGGGTGGATTTGAATGAACTCACCGTTTGCATAGTAAACACCTTGTTGATACACGATTGATGCTGCCGAACCGGTGTTGATGACAGAGTTTGTAGATTTACCGAAGATAATTCCAGGTCCCCCTGTTGCCATAATCACGGCGTCCGCTGCGAACGATTTAATTTCCATTGTCTGAAGGTTTTGGGCAACGATTCCCCTTGCCACTCCTTCGTCATCTACCACGACGCCAAGGAATTCCCAGCCTTCGAATTTATCCACTAGTCCTGCTACTTCATGACGACGAACCTGCTCGTCCAGAGCATATAATAATTGCTGACCAGTCGTTGCACCGGCGAAAGCGGTTCTATGGTGCTGTGTTCCACCGAAACGACGGAAATCCAGTAACCCTTCCGGTGTACGATTAAACATTACTCCCATACGATCGAGTAAATGAATAATTCCTGGTGCCGCTTCAGTCATTGCTTTAACCGGCGGTTGATTCGCTAAGAAATCCCCACCATACACTGTATCATCAAAATGTTCCCAAGGAGAGTCTCCTTCTCCCTTAGTATTAACGGCTCCGTTAATACCACCTTGTGCACATACAGAGTGAGAACGCTTAACGGGTACCAGTGAGAATAAATCTACTTGCGTTCCTTTTTCTGCTGCTTTAATTGTGGCCATCAGGCCGGCTAAACCACCACCGACAACGATGATTTTCCCTTTACTCATCGTGACTCACTCCTTTTCCTACCATACTTCAGAGCATTTACTGAATCTATTAGACTTGTATCTATTTCTTCTTATACGAAGGCGAAAATTGCGCGCATACCGACCACCGATAACGCTACAAAAATTCCGATCGTAACATATGTAGCAATTAATTGAGAACGAGGTGAAACGGTAATTCCCCAGCTTACGCAGAATGACCAAAGACCATTCGCAAAGTGGAAAATCGTTGAAAGAACACCCAGTACATAAAACCCTAGCATGAATGGATTTGATAAGATGTTTTCCATCATTTGAAAGTTCACTTCAGCTCCGAATGCTGCCGCAACTCTCGTTTCCCACACATGCCATGTAACGAAAATAAATGTGATTACTCCGGAAACACGTTGAAGTAAAAACATCCAGTTACGGAAATAGCCAAACTTACTTGCATTGTTCTTAGAAGTGAATGCAATGTAAATTCCGTAGATTGCATGGAAATACAATGGAAGGAAGATGATAAAAATTTCAAGGAAATAACGGAAAGGAAGACTTTCCATAAAGTGTGCCGCTTGGTTAAATGATTCTTCCCCACCAGTGGCAAAATGGTTCACGACTAAATGTTGTGTTAAAAATAATCCAACTGGAATAACACCTAGCAATGAATGAAGCCTGCGATAATTAAATTCTCGATTTCCAGCCATGATTTACCCCCCTTAATGATAAAATATGAATTCGTTTTCTAATGCATTTTCTAAGAATGACTAGACGACGATACATATTTTATATTGTAACAATTATGTGACATGTTCATTTTACTCCCAAGGAGTGGAAGCGTCAAGAAAACGTATACATAAATTCGACAATATCGCAAAAATATTTTTAATATATTGATAACAAAAAAGATGAGGTATTGCCTTGTTAAATGTTCGAAAATTCAAATAAATATCAAATAAAAGTTATACCACCAAAATATCCCATGGTTATTTTTTCGAAGTATGGGATGATAATTCCCCTTTTCATGTATATAATAGTTTTATAGAAAGAGGGGATTTACTTGGAACAGAAAAAAGAAGAAGTACATCAACCGTCCGTTCCAATCTTCGGATATGAAATTTTACGTGACATGTTGATTCCAGAAATTTTAGGAAAGCATACACCCGATATTTTATACTGGGGTGGAAAACAGCTCTCTCGGAAATTCCCCCTTCAGTCATCAGAAGAACTGGTATCGTTTTTCGATGAAGCCGGCTGGGGAACTCTTGCACTGCTGGAACAAAAAAAGAATGAGATGACCTTTGAAATAAGCGGACCGGTGATAGAACGACGCCTTTCCTTAAAGTCGGATGTCACATTTAAACTGGAAACGGGCTTTCTTGCCGAACAAATACAGTTACAAAAAAAATGTGTGGCAGAAGCTGCTGACGAACTACATAAACGGAGTCATTCAGTTAAAGTGATTGTAAGATGGGACGAAAAAGATAAAGTAGAATAGTCCTGAACAACATACTTTTAATTCTTTAATAAAGGGTTGCCCCACTTGATGGGGCAACCCTTTTTCACTTGTCCCGTTCTATGCTGCTTTAGTATTATAGCGTGATTTCTTCCATCTTCACCGCGTCCAGGTTAAATGCAGTATGTAGGACGCCTGCCGCTTTTTGCATATTTTTCTCGTCTACCACTGCAGATACTTTGATTTCAGAGGTGCTGACCATTTTCACCACGATGTCATTTTGAGCTAATACTTCGAACATTTCCGCTGCAACACCTGGATTTGAGATCATACCGGAGCCCACGATGGATACTTTGGAAAGCTCACTTTCATGTTCAACATGGGTGAAGCCTAATTGCTCTTTGTTTCGTTCCAGAACAGCGAGGGTCTCCTCCAAATCCTGTTCTTTAATCGAAAATGATAAATTGGTCGTATTCTGATCGGTCTGGCTTTGAATGATAATGTCTACATTCAGATGATTTTTGGCTAAAGTGGTAAACACTGAAGATAGTCCAGTTAATGCGTTACCCAGTCCAAATACAGTGACACGTGTAATTTCAGCTTCAAAGGCTACGCCTCTCACAATTAAGTTTTGTTCCATGCTTGCTTCCTCCTCAATATACGTTCCTTCAACTTTTTCGATACTTGACCTGACCTCTAACGGAATTTGATAATTCTTGGCAAATTCCACTGCCCGTGGATGCAGGACTCCAGCCCCTAAATTAGCCAGTTCCAGCATTTCATCATAGGAAATGGACGGTAACTTTCTTGCCCCTTTAATATAACGCGGGTCTGTCGTATATACCCCGTCTACGTCTGTATAAATGTCACAACGCTCTGCTTTCAGGGCAGCTGCAATTGCTACAGCAGTTGTATCCGATCCACCGCGGCCGAGTGTTGTGATTTCACCCGTTTCTGTCATGCCCTGGAATCCGGCTACAATCACAACTCTCCCGGATTGGAGGTGGTCCATCATCTTTTCAGTATGAATATTGGTAATCCTCGCATTGCTATGAACGGATTCCGTTTCAATCCCGGCCTGCCAGCCTGTAAAGGAGATGGCATCATGTCCTGCTTGGATCAGAGCCATCGTAAGGAGTGAAATGGTCACCTGTTCCCCGGTTGAGAGCAGCATATCCATCTCTCTTTTACTCGGTTGTGATGTAATTTCCCTTGCCAATCCAACGAGGGTATCCGTCGTTTTCCCCATGGCAGATACCACCACCACTACATCATTACCTCTTTCTTTTTCTTCCGCAATTCTTGACGCAACATTTTGAATTCTTTCTACAGAACCTACTGAAGTCCCACCGAATTTTTGAACAATAATACTCACAGCTTCTCCCTCTTTCTCATTGAGTGAAAATTCACGACTCATTTTTTGATGGTGAAGAGTACAATCACAATCATCCTACACGTTCATAGAACAGGTTCTTTTCCAAGAAAAGTTCCTGTGCTGGATAATAAAAAAAGCAATGAGAATAATATCTCATTGCTTTATGAACATACAGCAGAACAAACAAAATAGGTTCATCGGCATTGTGAGATAGCTCTCCAAGATTGAATCATCTTGACAATCCTACATTTCTTAAACGTAGAACCAGCGGAATCAGCATGAGACTGAAACCACTTCGGCGAATCTCCCCTTTTCAGGCATCTCAACGGAGCTCATACTCCTCTTTGCCTGTACTCTTGAAGCTCGCACCTCTATCACCACTTTAAAAAGTGATAATGTTATAAATTTTTGTTAATTATAGCACAGGGGAAATATTGATTCAATGTCTAATTGAAACAATATTTCATTTTATTATTCTTTCGTGAGCTGTATTGAATGAGCATGCGGTGGTTGATTTCCGCTGCAGGTGCTCGCTTTCCGCGGGGAGGAAGTCGAGCCTCCTCGGGCTTTGCCCTGCGGAGTCTCGACCTTTCCTCTATTTCCCGCAGGAGTAAAGTGCCTTCCGCTACAATCCACTCTGTGCTTCTAATGCAACAAAGACTTTATGGGATAAGTGGGAAGACATACTGAATTTGACAACTAATTGCACGTAAACTAAGACCATAATCAACAACACTTAGATTCTAATATCCTTTACTTCAACTTCTCATTCAAAACCTTCGCAACAGCTTCCGGAATCCCTATCTCAATAAACTCCTCCACCGTCGCTTCTTTCATTTTCTTCATGGAACCAAAATGTTTAAGAAGCTGCTTCTTACGCTTCGGTCCGATGCCGTCAATCTCATCCAGGGTGGACTGGAAGGCGCTTTTCCCTCTGAGCTGGCGGTGGAACGTGATGGCAAATCGGTGAACTTCATCCTGAATCCGTTGCAGCAAATAAAATTCCTGACTTCGCTTTTCAAGAGGAACAATTTCCAAAGGATTCCCATACAGCAGTTCTGACGTCTGATGCTTATCGTCTTTCGCAAGGCCGCCAAGAGGAATATCCAAACCTAATTCATTCTCAATGACATCCCTCGCCGCTTCAATCTGCCCTTTCCCGCCATCGATAATGATGAGATCCGGTAAAGGGAGACCATCCTTCAAGACTCTCGTATACCTTCTGCGAACAACCTCCCGCATGGAATCATAATCATCGGGACCCTTGACGGTTTTGATTTTGTACTTTCGATACTCTTTCTTTGCGGGTTTCCCGTCAAGAAACACAATCATGGCAGACACGGGATCGGAACCTTGAATATTCGAGTTATCAAATGCTTCGATCCGGAAGGGAGTATATATGCCCATATGTTCACCAAGACGTTCAATTGCCTTAATCGTTCTTTCCTCATCTCTTTCGATTAGGGCGAACTTTTCTTCAAGGGCCTGCTTCGCATTTTTCTCAGCAAGCTTCACCAGCTCTCTCTTCTTCCCCCGCTTTGGCTGGGTGATTTTCACGTCTAACAGCTTAGCAGCCAGTTCCTCATCAATCACTTCAGGCAAAAATATTTCCTTTGGCTTAAAGTGAATGGATTTTGAATAAAACTGTCCTAAGAAAGTAAGAAATTCATCCTCGGGTTCATTGTATAGAGGGAACAGTGACACATCCCGTTCAATAAGCTTACCTTGTCGTACGAAGAATACTTGTACACACATCCAGCCTTTATCGACCGAATAGCCAAATACATCGCGATCGGTGAAATCAGTCATGGTCATTTTCTGCTTTTCCATCGTCGCTTCAATGTGGAGTATTTGATCACGGAATTCCTTCGCTCTTTCAAATTCCAGATTTTCAGATGCTTCATTCATTTTCACCGTTAGTTGATTCTTAATGTCCTTGTAGCCTCCATTTAAGAATCGGGATATTTCGTCAGTCATTTCACGGTACGTATCTTTGCTCACTTCTTTAATACAAGGAGCAAGACATTGGCCCATGTGATAGTACAAACACGCCCGATCGGGAAGGGTGGAACATTTCCGTAACGGATACAAACGATCCAGCAGCTTTTTCGTTTCATTAGCGGCTCCTACGTTTGGATACGGACCAAAGTACCGCCCTTTCCCCCTTTGAACTTTACGGGTAGTGATGAGCCTTGGGTGCCTTTCGTTCGTTAATTTAATAAAAGGATAGCTTTTATCATCCTTTAACATGACATTGTACTTAGGATCATATTTTTTGATTAGATTCATCTCGAGTACAAGGGCTTCCAGATCAGATGAGGTCATGATGTATTCAAAGTCCTCTATTTCTCCTACTAAGCGTTGAGTCTTTGCATCATGAGAACCCGTAAAATAGGACCGAACACGATTCTTCAATACTTTTGCTTTTCCCACGTAAATAATCGTGCCTTGCCTGTCCTTCATTAAATAACATCCGGGCTGATCTGGTAATAGAGCTAATTTATTGGTTATGGTTGGGTTCATTGTCTCTCTCCCTTCTTGTCCACCCATTTATAGACTGTGATGGTTGAATAAACAGGATCGAATAACTCCTGTGAATGAAATGATTGGACTTTTTCTATTTTTCGATCAAGGTTTTCAATACCCTGTTGTTTAAATCCATTAACCACTGCATCGGTCAGATAGATCTCTTTTTGTGTATGCTCAATGTCTTGAAGAAATTGAGCATACGTTAACACGCGCTTATGTGAGTACGGTACATCAAGATACGAGTATACCCTTGTTTCTTCCCATGTGTACACTATCAGGGGAATTTCATCATTTTTCTCCTCGAAGAATGACGCAGTTTTATATACTGCTGGTGGTGAAGAGTGGTAGCCTGACAACACACTCACACTTGTTCCTATATGCAAAATAAACCACAGGCTCAGGATGATCATCTTCAAGGTACTAAGTTTTTTCATCCATCCAGTTAATAAGAAAAATCCGAGTAATAAGGCCAGAGGTAGAATATGTCTCGGCTTATCAATATTTTGAGCAAATAGGCCCCAGAAAAAATAGGAGCTGAATGCAATCAGGAGTAATGTAACGCCTGTACCAGGTTTCGTCCACCTTCCTCCATTTTTACCCGTAACTAGAAAGAGGAGCAACGTGATGACCACGATGGAAAGTGATTGAGTAAATAATCCGTTCCAACCTATATTGATAAATATATATTTCCCTAATCTATCAAAAAATCCTGTATCGGGCTCTACCGTTCCTCCCCATTCAGTAAAGTGTCCGTCTGTAAACCCAAAGGCAATCTGCAACAGGGTATGGAGACTTCCTGCATTGGCTGCCAAAGCCGATAGCCATACCCCTTGAGAGAGTAGGAGGAGAATCAGATGAAAAGCGATGGCTTTCACTTTTTCTGCACTATTTCCGCTCTCCTTCAAAAACACAAACCAATAGTATAGGATCCCCACACCAAAACCGATATAGGATAACCGGATTCCCATCAAGATGGCGAATAAGAGAATGGGAAGAACAGCCGCATCCTTCGTCTTCAGTATGACAGCCCTGTGCAGGCTCCATAAGTACCACCATAACACTGCGATAGCGGCACCTTCGCTCATTGCTTGAACGGTCATCGTGCTCGGATATGAAAGGGAAAATAGGAAAAGCGTCGCAATGATGGCCTTTTTTCTCCCAAGGTAATGGCCGAATAGCCAATAAACAGGAAAAATCGAGCTAACCATCAATATCGTATTAAAAAGCTGAAGCGATAGAACCGGGTCATCGATAAAGATGTGAACCATCATTCCCCCGAAAATAAAAAAAGGATACCCTGGAAAATGAGGCTGCATCTTCAATAAATCAAATTCGATGACTCCGAGAGCATAATCGACTTCGTCCCAGCTTGAAGCATAGGGCGGAAGCAATATAAGTCTGTATATAAAGTACAGGCTGAAAACAACCAGTATACTAATCAACCATTTGTTCAAATGTTTATCGGTCATTGATTTTCTCCTGTTTCTCTCCAAATAAAAACCAACTCAGTTTGAAAACCTTCTTAGCCTATTGTAAGGCTTTCTAAGAATGGTTTCCAATCATGAGTTGGTTCAGGGGGATTTAAGCATTTATTGAATTCACATTATCCGATTTTTTGATTGTCTTTTTCTGTTGTTCGATCCCTGCAGGCACGGACTTCCGTTTAAATGGGTTAATGAGTTTATCCGTTCGGATCAGGTAAATCCATAAGAATACGAATCCGAAGTAGAACCAATAGGCAAGCACCTGTTCGATCGTCGGGTTGTGGCTATAGCCGAACATTGCCGCCATGAACAGACCGACTTGACCACTGATCAGAACCTCATTACCTGTGTCTCTCTCATAGTGAAGCTCATCTTGAAAGTGTTCAGGCATAATCTCCACAAGATTATATACTTCCGCTGGTTTTCCTTCTGCTGTTGTATATACTGACCCCATTATCCCAAGATCCTGCAGAATTCCTACTCCTTGAACAAGTAAGCCGGCTGCGATGAACATAATCAGCAAACCTGTCACATTAAAGAACGTTTTCAATTTGAATTTCATTGCACCTGAGAAGAACGCATAACCGAGAACCATGGCAAGTAATAATCCACTAAGCGCTCCGTAACTTGTGAATACTTTCGTTACGTCTCCTCCACTGATGGCAGCGAAGAAAAACACGGTTTCGACACCTTCACGAAGAACAATGAGATAAGAGTGAATAATCATGGCGGATACACTTCCTGCCGTCAGGGCCGCATTGATTTTCTTCTCCATTTCCGTGTTAATTCCTTTAGACTGTTTCCTCATCCAGCCAACCATATGAGTCAGCAGAAGTACAGAGGCAAACATGATTCCGACCTTTAAATATACTTCCGCTCCAAAGCTTGCAAAACCTGTCAAGACGACTTGGAACAGTAAAGCGACTAAAAAGCTGGATACAAGAGCAAGCAATACTCCCACGTATACCCATTTCTTATATTTGTCTGCTTTCAATCTTGTAAGATAAGAAAGAATCAGCCCTACAATAAGAATCGCTTCTAAAGACTCTCTCAGTGTGATCAAAAATGCTTGGAAATCCAATTTATTTCCCCCTTTGTTACCTCGGTGCTACTGTTTATTTTTACGCTTATTGATCGTAATCAGAACAATGAGAATCAAAATCAGAGCAATTGAGAAGTAAAGCCAGAAGCTGGAACTTCCTCCTTCACCAATCCCATCTAAAAACCCAAGATTCTCCTCGTTTAAATGACTTTCATCCGCTTTTTCAGAAGGAATCGGAAATAACGGTCTCAAGCTATCGATGATTGATTCCACTTCTTTATCGAAAGCCTCGGGATCATTATCCTTGCTTCCGATTCCAAACAATCCCGGATTGCCCAAAGAATTTAACGCAGAATCAAATGAAGCATAGATTTTATCTGCATCTTCCTGGCCCTTTTCTTCCACCATAAAAGGTTCTAAAACATTAAAGGTACCTCTTGCCTTTGCAAGGAGAAGCTTTGCCTGGCCATAGTCATCAAACTGCTCTTGGGCAAAATGCAGTCTTCTTTCGATATTCAGCATCAATGCCGCTCTCCAACTTTCTAATAAAAGATCCTTGTCTTTTTCCTCGAACGCTTTGTTTATGTCGGGCTGCACCTTTGAAAAATACAGCTCAAAATCCTTTTCATACGAATCATATATTTTCTTCGCGGTATCCCAGTCATCATTTGCTAAGCTGTTTTCCAGCTCTTTATACGCTTCAGCGATTTTCTCTTCTCCTGGATCCCCATAAGAATAAGCAGATGCCTGCGACGGGATAAATATGTAATTGAGAATAAATATCAGTGAAAGACTAAAAAAAAGGCTTTTTTTCATACGGAAATCCTCCTGTATTTTCAATGATAATGATTATCATTATACTTGTCAATACGATTTTAAAGGCCTTCAATGGATGTTGCAGAAATTTTGTGAACATTATAATCTATATCCACTTTTTCAACAGGCCGTTTCATTTCTTTTACGATAGCCGGAAGCACATTAAACATATAGGCTTTGAACTTGATGAAGGACTGTCCCTTCGTCCTAACTCTATATTCAATCGGCACCTCCGTCATTCTGAAACCTTTACGCATGATATTTAGAGTCACCACTTGAGCATAATTATAGTCATGAATGATTTCTGCATGTTCCATTACTTGTTTAGAGAACGCCCTCATCCCTGACTGACCATCATAGATCCAGGTTCTCAGCAACACACATTGTAGTAAGGTAAAACAATAATTGCCGAGGCGTCGATGGATTCTCATCCCGTCGATGGTCCCCTTAAAGCGGGATCCCATTGTATAATCTGACTGATTTGTAAAGATCGGCTCTAACAGCTCAGGTATTTGAGATGCAGGGTATTCTCCATCCGCATCAATCATGACACCGATATCCGCCCCTTTTAGCAGTGATTCCTTTAACCCTCTTCTTACTGCCGCACCTAAGCCTGAATTACGTTCCATATGTACGATATAGTCTGCTCCTGCTTCTTCTGCAACCTTAACGGTGTCATCGGTCGACCCATCATTCACGACAAGTACTTCCACCTGAACATCAGGATGAAACTCCCTGGGAATGTCACGGATGACATCCCCGATGGTTTCTTCTTCGTTATAAGCAGGCAAAAAAACAACAACCTTCTGTTTATTCACGATGTTCTTCCTTTCTTCTAAATGCTTCTTCTAAAACAGGTCCACGTGCATGGCTGGGGAATGGTGCTCCCAGAATATGAGCGATGGTGCTGGCCATGGAAACAAGGCTATGCTTTGATTCCACCTTGCGTCCCTTATGGATATTAGGTCCATGCATGATAAATGGCACGAATCGTTCTCCTTCATCAAGATGTCCGTGTCCTCCGATTCCATCAGCCTGTCCATGATCGGCACAGATAAATAATGTTGTGTTATCCATCTTGCCTTCCTCTTTCATCCATTGGACAAAGTCTTCAATCAATCGGTCTGCTTCATTTATTTTTTGTAAATACTCGTCGTATAAAACCCCGCGACTGTGACCGGTTTGATCGGTCCCGATCATTTGTACGATGAATAAATCCGGATCTTGCTCTTTCATGATATGTTTCGCTTTTTTCATGATTGTTGGATCGGCTTTATCGTTATGCATGACGGCTGTGAACGTATCAACGTCAGACCCCATGGAATCGACCAGATGGGCAACCCCTAATAGCCTTCCCTTCTTCCCTACTTTACGTAAAGAGTCAAAAATGCTTTCGACTTTAATCCCCAGCTTCCAAACCATATTCGAGGTGATCCCGTGTTCGTATGGATACGTCCCGGTGAACATGGATGAAAAGCAGACAACCGTGCGGGCAGGATAGACCGTCTCCATGTTGGAGAATTCTGTTCCTTCTGCCTTGAGGGAATCCAAAAACGGGGTTTCCGCTTCTTGAAAACGTTCCTTCCTCATTCCGTCCACTACGATGACCACGACACGATCTGCCCGATCTTCTTTCCAATCTTCTGCATCTTTAGCATATTCTTCATACATCTTGGGCTTCCAGTCGAATAAATAACGGTGAAGAATGAATGTGAAAACCAGAAGACCTCCAAAGAAGCTTAAGAACTGAACGATTGGCAGCTGCTGGCTTGTATCGAGGAGTGAGTACGTGTACTGCCAGTAAGCCAGTAATAATAGAAATTTAGGAAGCTGCTCCTGAGCATTACCACTTGTAGAGTCACTGTTCTTCAATACGAGCTTCCAGAACCTTGTGAAGTTGAGCCACGATGTTCCGATGCGGAGGTGGTAATATAATGTTCCCCAGAATAAAATCGTGAAGAAAAAGTAAAGACCGATTCCTAACAGGGATAACGCGAGATTCCATTCCCATCCAATGATTAAATAAGCCACAATCGGTATCCACAGATAGTTTCTTAAAAACAAGGGGAAGTCATAAACAAAAAATAATATAAAAAGTGGCAGGGTGATCGCTAAACTAATCGTGAAGTTCAGCCAAAATGATAGCGATGCAAAATCACCAAGATGAAAGAGAAGCATCGTACCTACCGTAAAAATGGGTGTGAAGGGCTTTCCTTCATTTAATAAATTCCAGCAGCGTGCTGCTACCTTTTCAAACTTAGAGGCGCTTTTCACTTCATGCCCCTCCTTTTCTTTTTCTTAAATTTTTTATAAGAGTTGGTGAAATAGGATGTTTCAATAGTGCATATAGTCCAACAGAATATGAGAAAGCGAATTTTATTCCATGTGTCAAAACCGCGATTGCCATTCCTGTTTCCATCGGTATTGAGAATTGGCTGAGACCAAAAGCCATGATCGTTTCATAGTTCGCAAGCCCACCGGGAGTAATTTGAAAAACCTGCCCGAGTATGGTCAGACTATTCACCCATATCCCTTGAAAAGTGGAGATTCCTGTATTCGTTGCGATGCAAACAGACAGCAGAAGGGCCGCTTCCAATATCCAACTAATAAAAACAAGGAAAAATGCATAGAAAAATCCCCTCCCCTTTATGAGGGAGAGCATGACATTCCATTGATGATGGAGGAATTGACGTTTGTAATAAGAGACCACCCCTATCGCCAGGGTGATTCCTCCGACAGCTAAAATGACATCTGGTGATAATGGATTTTCTAATGCTACAAACGATATCCCCAATGACACCAGTAGACAAAGTGAGAGAATATCCATCAACCTTACTATAATAACAGATTGTGCCGAAGCTGATTTAGACAATCCTTCTCTTTCATATAAAATATACGAACGAATCACATCGCCGCCTTTGACTGGCAGTAGATGATTAAGTGCCAAGCTGTACCAAAGCCCATACATGGCACTGGAAAGCTTGATGCTATCACCTAATAGTTTTTTCGTGGCTATGCCTTTTAAATAAAAAGATGAACCATAAATGAACATCCCCGACATCGCCAAGACGGGATGAAGAATCAGTTGAGATAAAAGTCGTTTAAACTGCAGATGGTCCCAACCTGTTGCAATGAACCATATAAAGTAGCAAAGGATCCCGATTCCGATTATGTACGTAAAAGATTTATAAATGCTTCTCATTTTGCTTTGCCCACAGAATGGTATTCCCTATTCCGTCTTCAATGGTGGTGGTTGGAAAATATCCCAAGTGCGATTGAGCCTTGGAAATATCTGAATGAGTAGAAAGAACATCCCCCATACGGTACGTGTCGTAGTCCACGTTCATTTCAGGAAAATGGGTACGAAGAATCTCTAACAATCTAGTCATTTTCACTACCCGACCACTTCCCAGATTATAGGTTTCTCCTCTTTTTCCCTTTTGTAAGGTTAATTCAATCCCGTGGATGATATCGTCGATATACGTATAGTCCCGTCCACTATCACTGCCAAAAATGGAGATGAACTCGTTCTTTAGAAGTTTCGATATGAATTTAGGGATCGCCATATCCGGTCTTCCCCATGGGCCATACACCGTAAAGAAACGAAGAATGTTCACATGCATATCGTACATATGTGCATACATATGGCAGAAGCTTTCTGCACTCCATTTAGAAGCTGCATATGGAGAAATAGTCCTCCCATCTGCATCCTCTTCCTTTAACGCCCTTCCCGGTTCATCTCCATAAACAGAGGAGGATGAAGCGAACAAAAAGCGCTTGACTCCCGCTTCTCCACAAGCCTCTATTGTATTAATCGTTGCTTTAATATCATAATCAACATATTTCAGTGGCTCTTCCAATGAATAGGCCACTCCCGGCAATGCGGCTAAATGAATAACCGCGTCGGGCTTTAATTTATGGATGATTGCTTTGGTCTTATCACGATCTGTTAAATCAACCTCGTATAAATCCCCTGTAGGGAATTGTATCTCTTTCAAATGCTGTTTCTTTCGATCGGTTGAATAATAAGCATGGAAACAATCAATGATTGAAACCTGATAATCCTTACTCATGAGTCTTTTGGTAAGGTGCATCCCGATAAATCCTGCACCACCTGTAATCACTATTTTCACTTTCATCACACTCTCTTGACTTTTAGACAATAGGTTTAGTTTAGCACAATTCCCACTGGAGAATAAAAATTACTTACAAATAGAGACTGACCCCATTTAACGGGCCAGCCTCTATATACTAGATTATAATTGATTCAGGATGTTAAGAATAGCTTCACTGTACTGTTTCGCTTCATCTGCTTTTTCAGAAGAAATCGCTTCAAACCATTTTTGAGAAAGATCAAACAGCTCTTGTGACTTCTCTTCTCCAAGTTGATTCTTCACGTTCACCTCTAGCATTTTAACAAACATATTGCCTTCCATTGCCTCTACTTTTGCTGTCGCAACATCACCAGACTCTACAACTTCTGCAGCTTCTTCATGATATCCTGCTGCTTTACCTTTGATTGCTTTAGTATAAAGTGAATTTACTTTTTCAGCATCAATCGTGGATGGATCATTTTCTAATGAGAAGATGGAATCCAATTCATTCGCAGCCGCCTCATCTCCACCAGCTAAAGATCCTTTAATAGCCTGGAGGAAACCATATCCTTCTGCTTGCATAATCGCTAACTCTTCCGAATTTCCTTCCTCAACCGCTTTGCTGATTTTTTCAGCATACGAATTTGAAGCAAGGTAATAGCTTTGATAGATCGATTTATCTGTCACTTGCTTATAAACAGCGAAATCTTCCGCATTTGAATCAGCCAATGCCTCTTCCTGTAGAGATAGACCGTTGTTAATGGTTTCTACCATGCTGGATTCACCTGATAACTCATATAAGCTATCACGCTTTTCAGCTGTAGGGATGAATACATTTTCTGCTAAGTACTTGACCTCAGCAAACTTTGCTTTGGCATCATCCGCTTTATCAGCCTCCAGATCTTCCCCCGCTTGACCTTGTAATCCTTTTTGAACTTGATAGAAATACGATTGTGTTAATTTATCTATGATTTGACGTGCAACGTTTTTCTCAAGCTCACCTGATTGACCACCGGAAATAGCCGCTTCAATCCCTTGAGAAAATTCACCATTCACTTCATTTACCGATGCTTGCAGTTCAGAAGTATAAATGTCATTGACAGTGTCCCAATTTACTTCCTTGTCTTCTTTCATCTTCTCTAATTCAGCTTTCATATCTGAATACGCTTTAACTTGTGATTCTGCATTAAGTGTCATTTCGTCTTTTGCTTCTTCTTTTGGTTCTTCTTTCTTCTCTTCAGACGATTGATCTGCTTCTTTCGGTTCTTCAGATGCGCTACCGCAACCCGCTAATACAGAACCTGTTAGAAGAAATGCTGCAAAAATTTTGGATAAGTCTCTCTTTTTCATATGTATGTACCCCCAGAATGAATTGAATAAATAAATGATAATGATTTTCATTTCCATTTAAAATTATATCGAGAATGATTCTCATAGTCAACGTTTTTTGAAAATTTTGTTCAAACAAAAGCGACAGTGCTCGATCTGAGGCGACAAGCATCTAATGAATTGGTGATTTTGTACATTCTGGACGTGCATATTATTGATTAGGAATCGCTTTTAAGACTGATATTGAGGTTAGCTAGGGGTATTTTTAATCGGGTTAGTGTGTGAAGCGTTGTGGTTGTGCAAGTTTCGGCATTTGTTGTGCCACTTTTGATGTTTGTTGTGCCAGTTTCGGCGTTTGTTGTGCCAGTTTCTAGATTAGTTGTGCCAAATTGTGAACACAGGCACCACAATACCCTTATACGTATGAACCAAACTACAACACCCATAACAAAAAAACACCGGGGCTGTCATGACAGCCCCGGTGTTTTGAAATTTCTTATACGTGTTTGTTTAATAGTTCAGCAAGTGCTTCCTTAGGTTGGAAACCGATTACTTTGTCTACAACTTCGCCGTCTTTTAGGACAACTAAAGTCGGGATACTCATTACCCCGTATTTACCTGCTGTTTCCTGATTTTCATCAACGTCAACTTTGACGATTTTCACTTTGTCGCCCATTTCTCCATCTAACTCTTCCAGTACTGGAGCGATCATTTTACAAGGTCCACACCAAGGTGCCCAGAAATCCGCTAATACCAGTCCGGAATTTGTTTCAGTTGAGAATGATTGATCAGTAGCATGTGTAATTGCCATTTATATGCGCCTCCTTTGAATGTAACGTTAGTATATCACCGTTTTTTTGGGGATGCTATTTATCTGCTCGTAGGTAATATTCCCTTCAAATAACGGAATATACAGGGAAGAAAAATAAGGAGCAGCCGTCCGGCTGCATCCTTATTTTCACTACATAATATGCTCATACCCTCTAGACGCTACTTGAAACGTGAATTGAATTAAGAAGAAGATACTTTAAGCTTCTTAAACTCTTCAGTCAGCATCGGTACTACTTCGAACAGGTCACCCACGATTCCATAATCCGCTACGTTAAAGATGTTCGCTTCAGGATCTTTATTGATCGCAACGATGACTTTAGAATTCGACATCCCTGCTAAATGCTGGATTGCTCCAGAAATACCACATGCAATATAGAGGTCAGGCGTTACCACTTTACCTGTTTGACCAATCTGTAGGGAATAGTCACAGTAATCGGCATCACATGCTCCACGAGATGCCCCAACAGCTCCACCAAGTACATCTGCCAGTTCCTTAAGGGGATTGAATCCATCTTCACTTTTCACTCCACGCCCGCCGGCAATAATGACTTTCGCTTCAGATAAGTCTACACCTTCGCTTGCTTTACGAACGACTTCTTTAATGATTGTACGTAAGTCCTTGATGTCAACGGAAAGGGAAGTGACTTCTCCTGTACGTGACTCATCTTTCGCTAATGGCTCGATGTTATTAGGGCGAATCGTCGCAAAAATCAATCCGTCAGTCACGATTTTCTTTTCAAATGCTTTGCCTGAGTAAATCGGTCTTGTGAAAACGAGGTTCCCGCCAGCTTCCTCAAGGTCTGTCGCATCCGAGATCAATCCTGAACTTAATTTGCTTGCCACTTTAGGAGATAAGTCTTTCCCAAGGGCTGTATGTCCAAAGATAATTCCTTCTGGTTTCTCTTCCTCAATCACAGAAAGAATCGCTTGTGAATAACCGTCTGAAGTATATTGTTCCAGCTTATCGTTTTCGACAACCACTACTTTGTCTGCTCCATACTGAATCAATTCTTCTCCTAAAGCGCTTACACTTTTACCAATTAAAACGGCTACTACTTCTCCGCCTTCAGATACTGTTTTACCTGCCGCAATTGCTTCAAAGGAAACATTACGTAATGATCCGTCACGAACTTCTCCAAGTACTAATACTTTTCTCGCCATGTTAAATACCCCCTGAATGTTAGTTATTCCTGTGACCTTGCCTTATATAACTTTCGCTTCATTACGAAGAAGTGAAACAAGCTCTGATACTTGAGCATCCAATTCGCCTTCTAACACTTTACCTGCTTCCTTCTTCGGTGGAAGGTAGATTTCAATTGTTTTTGTTTTAGCTTCTACTTCATCTTCATCTAAATCTAAATCATCAAGTTCCACTTCATCAAGAGGCTTTTTCTTTGCCTTCATGATTCCTGGCAGTGATGGATAGCGCGGCTCATTCAAACCTTGTTGTGCCGTTACTAACAATGGTAGAGATGTTTCAATCACCTCTGAATCCCCTTCTACATCACGAGTGACTGTAACCGTTTCACCATCAATTTCCAATTTCGTGATCGTTGTTACATAAGGGATATCAAGTTGTTCAGCTACACGGGGACCAACTTGTCCAGATCCACCATCAATGGCAACATTACCTGCAAGAATTAAGTCTACTTCCTGCTCTTTTAAATAGTGGGCCAAAATTTTCGCTGTAGTGAATTGATCTCCATAATCAAGATCGTCTTCTGTGTTGATAAGGACTGCTTTATCTGCCCCCATCGCCAAAGCGGTTCTCAGTTGCTTCTCACTTTCTTCTCCGCCAACTGACACGACCGTCACTTCTCCACCATGTGCATCGCGTACTTGAATAGCTTCTTCCACTGCATATTCATCGTAAGGATTTATGATAAATTCAGCTCCATCTTCAGCAATTTGACCGTTTTGGATCGAAATTTTCTCCTCAGTATCAAACGTTCTTTTCAAAAGTACATAGATGTTCATTCGTAAGTCCCTCCTAATAATGTAAACATTCTTTCCCTTAAAAAGATTTCGACAATTTAACCCCTTTGAATGGGCAGCTTGAACAGAAACGTCCATTCAAGACTGCCCCTCAATAAGAGTTTACTATATTACAAGAATGTATTCTAGCCTTTAAAGTGCGGTTCACGCTTTTCAACAAACGCTGAAATACCCTCTTTGGCATCAGCTGATACAAATATTTCACCGAAAAGATCCGATTCTCTCATTACACCTTCATAGAAACGGTCATCTTTTGTATAACTTAACAGCTCAATGGCTGCTTTCATCGCTCCAGGGCTCTTCTTCGCAATCTTATCGGCCATTTCTTTCGCTTTATCGAAGAGCTGATCTTCAGGGTATGCTTTATTGGCAAGTCCCCACTGTACAGCTTCAGTTCCGCTGATTGGCTCACTCGTTAATAACATTTCTGCCGCTTTTGCCCTTCCTACCAATTTCGGTAAGCGCTGGGAGCCGGCAAATCCAGGAACAAGCCCTAACTGAAGCTCTGGTAAACCAAGCTTTGCGTTCTCGCTGACCAATCGGATGTGACATCCCATTGCAAGCTCCAATCCTCCACCTAAAGCGGCTCCATGAATCGCTGCAATGATAGGCTTTGAAAAGTTCTCCATGCGTTCAAAAACGTCCTGGCCTTTTTTCGCCAATTGAGAGAATTCTTCACCACTTTCAATCGTCGTGAATTCTTTAATGTCAGCACCCGCAGAGAAGAAGCGTCCCTCACCTTTCAGTAAGATCACTCTGACATCGGCGTTTTCTTCAAGCTCATCCAGAACTGAATCGATTTCTTTAATAAGTCCACTGGCTAATGCATTAGCAGGAGGTCTTTGGATTAGAACCGTTGCTACCTTTCCCTCTAATGACCATGATAAACTTTCCATCTCTCATCCCCCTAAACTAATTTAGTTCCTGCCGCCACACCCATGAAGTAATAGTTTGTGAATAGCAGGGACTTGAGCTACTAAGTCATATTTCTGATCGTTCATCACCCACGTTGTCACCATTTCATCCAGAGTCCCGAAAATCATTTGACGAGCCAGCCGGACATCCAGGTCACTTGAAAACTCTCCCGATTCTATTCCGCTAATCAGAATTTTATCGACTAATTGCAGATATCCTTTTAGTACATCATTGATTTTTAAACGGATATCCTTATTGGATTGCCTGAGCTCCAGTTGTGTTACAATCGCTAGATGGTGATCATCCGACAGAATTTTACAATGATTTTCAATCATCACTAATAATTTCTCTGAAACTGTCTGTTTTCCTGCTATAACTTCCTCAATTTTTTCGACAAAGAGTACCATTTTTTCTTTAAACAACGAAATCAGGATATCTTCTTTATTTTTAAAATAGAGATAAATCGTTCCATCAGCGACCCCGGCCTGCTTCGCGATCTTGGACACTTGTGCCTGATGGTAACCATTTTCGGCTATAACGATAACAGCAGCATCGATAATTTGCTTGTATTTAGGTTTATTTCGTTTCATGAGTTCTTGACCTGCCTTAAGAAAATATGAATGACTGTTCATTCATATTTTTATAATAAAAGGTTTCTCTTTACTTGTCAAGAAGAGATACCTTGTCCAATTATACAACAAAAAGAAAAAGCCAATGGTATTCAATTAACTTGTTTTCTGCTCTTCCTCTATCTTTTGGCGCTCCTCTTCTACAAGTGCTCTTCGTAATATTTTTCCTACAGCCGTTTTGGGAAGCTCTTTTCTAAATTCATAAATCCGGGGCACCTTGTAGGCAGCCAGGTATTTACGGGCAAATTCGTTGAGTTCCTCCTCTGTCAGGACTTCTCCTTCTTTCAGGACCACATACGCCTTTACGGTTTCTCCCCTGTATTCATCTGGGACGCCTGCAGCTACAACCTCTTGGATCGCAGGATGTTCATAAAGGACCTCTTCGATCTCACGTGGGTAAATATTAAAGCCTCCGGCAATGATCATATCCTTCTTGCGATCCACAACATAGAAGTAACCTCTCTCATCCATATAACCCAAATCCCCCGTCAATAGCCAGCCATCCCTTAACGTTTGTTCGGTTTCCTCCGGACGATTCCAGTAACCTTTCATCACTTGAGGACCTTTCACGACGATTTCACCCATTTCGTTCGGTGGAAGCGGTTCTCCTGTTTCCAGTGAGAAGATGGCTGCATCCGTACTCGGCCAAGGAACTCCGACGCTTCCCTTTATTCTTTCTTTATCCCAAAGGAAATTGGAATGAGTGACAGGTGAAGATTCTGTCAATCCATAGCCCTCAACGAGTTTCCCTCCGGTGACATCTTCGAATTGCTGCTGCACTTCAACAGGCAATGGCGCGCTTCCACTAAGGCATGAATCGATGGAGGATAAGTCATAATTCTTCAGTTCAGGATGATTCAGCAAGCCGATATAGATGGTAGGTGCACCGGGAAATAAGGTCGGTTTCTGCTTTTGAATGGTTTTCAAGGTCGTTTCGGGATCAAATTTAGGCAGTAAGATCATTTTATATCCCTGCATGACGGATAATATCATAACGGCTGTCATTCCGTACACATGAAAGAATGGAAGGATTCCAAGGACCCGCTCTTCTCCTTTTTTACATTTATAAAGCCACGCATCACACATGGAAGCATTGGCGACAAGGTTCTTATGAGTGAGCATAACCCCTTTCGGGAAACCTGTCGTCCCGCCTGTGTATTGAAGCAGAGCCACATCATTTTCAAAATCAAATGCCTGTTGTGTAATTTCCGGTTTGGCCGTTTTCATGATCTCAGTAAATAAATGATTCTGTCCTGAATGGTCCACTTTCACAACAATGCCGTATTGTTTCTTCTGGATGAATGGGTAGATGAGATTCTTAGGAAATGGAAGGTAGTCTTTGATAGCGGTTACAATAATGTGCTCAAGTCCGGTATTCTTCATCACTTTTGACACTCTTGGATATAGAATATCCAATGTCAGGATCACCTTGGCACCTGAATCCTTCATTTGGTATTCAATTTCCCTTTCCATATATAAGGGATTGGTTTGTACGACAATTCCACCTGCGTAGAGAATGCCATAGTACGCGATTACGGATTGAGGAGTATTCGGCAGCATGATCGCAACCCGATCGTCTTTCTTGATTCCCAGTGATTTAAGGTAATGAGCGAACTTGAGTGCGGATTCATGTAATTCTTTGTAGGTCATTTCCTTGCCCATAAATTGAATGGCAACTTTACTGTTATAAAGGGTAGCTGCTTCAGTTAAATAGGACTGCAGTGGTTTTTCGATTAAATTTAACTCCGTGGGAATCTCTGCTGGATATTCAGCAAACCATGGTTTATTCATTGTTATCCCTCCTTGTGAATTTTTAGAAAATTTCTTCTATTCATCATTATAATATAAGGGGACTTCAGTTACAATTTGAAATCAATCCACTCGATACTTTTTTCCTACTTCTCAGGCTTGACCTTCCTTGCAGATGATTTTATCAAAGAAAAAAGACTGCCTATTCAACCATATGACAGTCTGCTCGTACATTATTATTATTTTAGCATTGTTTCAATCTTCAAGCTCTCTTCACAGAGTCCATCGATCGTGTTGAATCTCGTTATAGGTTCAAACGCTACGTAAAGAACAGCATATAAATGATCCCAACGAGTAAAAAGCCCCCACATAGAGTGAGCAAAACCTTTGCCAATGTTTCCATATTCCCTCTCCTTACGATATACCGGCTCCTATTACATAGGATAAACCAACTGAAATAACTAATGAAATGAAGCCCACCGCCCGGTTATCATTTGCAATTTCTTCGTCAATTTTAAATTTCGGTGTCAGAAATTCATAAATGAAATAGCCGATCAGTAATAGAAAAAAGCCGAACACACCCCATCCTATTGTGGTCAGGATGGTATCATTGTGGCTGATGGAGTGGCGGAAAATATTCGCAATCCCAAATATTTTCCCACCAGTTGCCATCGCCACGGCCATATTACCCTTTTTTATTTCTTCCCAATTTCTATACTTTGTTACCAATTCAAAAATGGCAAGGAACAGAATCAAACATAAAATGACCACACTGTAATTACCAGTTGTTTGAACAAATTCATTTTCCCAAAAGTTCTCCATCGTAAAGCTCCCTTTACCGATTTAATTAAGCCGTCCTATTTAGAATTCGTACATATGGGCAGAGTCTTATTTAAATTGAACGACCGTGACTCCCGTTCCACCTTCGCCTGCATCTCCAAAACGAATGTTTTTAACCGAACGGTGATTTTTCAAGTACTCTTGAACTCCCTGTCTTAAAGCTCCAGTACCTTTCCCATGGATAATGGAAACGCGGGGATACCCTGCGAGGAGTGCATCATCGATGTACTTCTCTACTCTCGATAACGCATTTTCAAAACGCTCACCACGTAGATCAAGCTCAAGGCTGACGTGAAAGTCTTTCCCTTTCACTGTGGCCAGTGGCTTGGTTTCAACCTTCTGTTGAGATTGAATGAATTCAAGATCTGATTCCTTCACCTTCATTTTCATGATGCCCATCTGTACTTGCCATTCTTTCGCAGACACTCGTTCAACCAAGTGGCCTTTTTGATCAAAGCTTAAGACTTTGACTTCGTCCCCTGGTTTTAATTCATGCTTCGTTTGATTGACTTTTTTCTTTTGACCGGACGTTTTCAATTTAGGTGCAGCTTCTTCCAATTGTTTCTTCGCCTGGATCAGTTCATGCTCTTTGATTTGAGCTGATTTTTCCTTCTGCATTTTTCTTAAATCCTTGATCACTTGTTCAGCTTCTGCCTTCGCCTTTTCAACGACTTCAGTGGCTTTTTGTTGAGCTTTTTCGTACAGTGTATCCTTTTTCTCGTAATACTCCATCATTTGCTTCTGCATATCTTTATGCATCTTTTCAGCCTGTCTTAAGAGTTCATGTGCTTCCTCAAGCTCCCGTTCACCCTGACGTCTGCTGTCTTCGAGGGAGGCAATCATATTCTCCACTTCTTTACTATCCGTTCCGATGTGGGACTTCGCTCTCTGAATGACCGGATCTGAAAGTCCTAAACGCTTCGAAATCTCAAATGCATTACTTCTTCCGGGAACTCCAAGCAAGAGCTTATAGGTAGGACTCAATGTCTCTACATTAAATTCCACACTTGCATTCACGACTCCTTCACGATTGTACCCGTACGCTTTCAATTCAGGATAGTGGGTGGTCGCCACGACTCTTGCACCAGTTCCATGTACTTCATCCAAAATGGAGATGGCCAGTGCCGCACCTTCTTGAGGATCTGTACCGGCACCCAGTTCATCAAACAGTACTAAGCTTTCATGGTCTACCTTTTTAAGGATGTCCACGATATTGACCATATGGGAGGAGAAGGTACTTAAACTTTGTTCAATCGATTGCTCGTCCCCGATATCAGCGTAAATGGTACGGAAGACGCCCACTTCAGATCCATCAAGGGCAGGGATCGGGAGCCCGGCCTGTGCCATTAAACTCGTTAATCCCAATGTTTTCAGGGTAACGGTTTTCCCCCCGGTATTTGGCCCGGTGATGACAATGGAAGAAAAATCAGTCCCCAACTCGATGTCATTCGCCACCGCTTCATCAATCGGCAGAAGAGGATGTCGGGCTTTGTTCAGCCTCACCCGGCGTTCATTATTGATCGTCGGTTTTGACCCTTTGATGGATCGTCCGAACTTGGCTTTTGTAAACATAAAATCGATGTCTGATAAAACGCTGACAATCAAGAGCAGTTCTTCCCCGGATTCTTGTACGCTTTCAGAGAGTTCTTGGAGAATTTTTTCGATTTCTGTTTGTTCTTTTAATCGAAGCTCACGCAGTTGATTATTCAGCTGAACAATTGCTTCCGGTTCAATAAACAGGGTTTGCCCCGATGATGATTGATCATGAATGATACCACCATATTGACCTCTGTACTCCTGTTTTACTGGAATCACGTATCGATCATTACGAATCGTGATGATCGCATCGGATAACATTTTTTGAGCGTTGGATGAGCGGATCATCCGTTCAAGTTTTTCCCGGATTCGTCCTTCATTGGCCCGAAGCTGAGTACGGATGGTGCGGAGTGCTTCACTGGCTGTATCCAGGATTCCTCCGTTATCATCCACGACTTTCCTTATATCCTGTTCTAAATAGGGAAGGGGAATGACCGTACCCATTTTCTCTTGAAGCAGGGGAATGTCCACCTCTTCTTCCAGTAACTCCTCTACAAAAAGCGTCAGCTTCCTGCTTGCACGAATCGTACTCGCTACCTGAACAAACTCTGAAGGAGAAAGCATCCCACCTATTTGTGCACGCTTTACGTGTGGACGTATATCGAAAATCCCGCCTAATGGGGCATGACCTTTCAACCTGAGGACGGTCATGGCTTCATCTGTCTCTTCATGAAGAGCTGTAATTTCTTCATACTCTACGGATGGCATGAGAGCGGATACCCTTGCATGCCCAAGTGCGGATGCAGCATATTGCTTTAATAATTCTTTGATTTTATCAAACTCTAACGTCTTTAATACTTTAGAATTCACGGAATGTATTCCACCTTTATCAGTTTCGCTTAATAAATTCGATTAACTCTTTTTTATCCCACGCATTGATCACGGATTCTTTTTTGATCCAGCCTTTGCGGGCCGTTCCAATCCCTATCTTCATAAATTCGAGGTGATCAGTGCTATGAGCATCTGTGTTAATCACCAATTTCACATTCTGTTCTTGGGCTTTTCGGATATTTTCAGCAGACAGATCCAGACGATTGGGGTTTGCATTAAGCTCCAATGCCGTACCGGTTTCTTTCGCCAGCCGGATAAGAAGATCCATATCTACGTCGTAGCCTTCTCTTCGTCCAATGATTCTCCCAGTGGGATGAGCGATGATATCCACATGGGCACTCTTCAGGGCCGTTGTTAACCTTTCCATGATCTTTTCTTGGGACTGTGAAAAACTCGAGTGAATCGAGGCAATCACAAGGTCTACTTTTTCAAGGATGTCATCATCATAGTCCAATGTACTATCAGGAAGGATATCCATTTCGATTCCTGAAAGGACTTCTATATCATCATACTTTTTGTTTATTTCCTTTATCTCATCTATTTGCTTGAGTAATCGTTCCGTTGTCAGCCCATTTGCCACACGTAAGTACTGGGAGTGATCTGTGATGGCCATATATTGATATCCTTTGGCTCGGCAAGCCTCTACCATTTCTTCAATCGAAAATGCCCCATCCGACCAGGTGGTGTGCATATGAAGATCACCCTTTATATCTTCTAATGTGATAAGGGAATAATCCTTATGGAACTCTTCCACTTCTTTCCCATCTTCCCTCAGCTCAGGCGGGATCAGGGGCAAATCAAAATGGTGATAAAATTCTTCTTCGCTTTTAAATGTCTTTACCTCACCGGTTTCACTATTCTCGACGCCATATTCACTGATTTTCTCACCGCGTTCTTTCGCCAGCTGACGCATGCGGACATTATGGTCCTTTGATCCGGTAAAATGGTGAAGGGCCGTAGCAAATTCTTCAGGCTTCACGATTCGAAAATCGATGCTTACATCCCAATTATACGAAAGAGTAAGTGATACTTTCGTATCTCCTGCCGCAATGGTCTCAACGATATTGGGCAACTTCAACAGCCCTTCCTTTACCTCTTTGGGGTGCTCTGTCGCCAAAATGAAATCAAGGTCCTTGATGGTTTCCCTCATTCTTCTTAAGCTTCCCGCTCTTGAAAAAGTTTGGATGCTGTCCATGCCGAAAAGAAAACCTTCAATCTCCTCAGCAATCCCATTCATAAAAGCGATCGGCAGACGATCAGGTCTTTTTCCGACCTGTTCGATGGAGGCCAGGATCTTCTCTTCCGTCTTCTTACCGAAGCCTGCTAAACCTTGTACTTTATTTGCTTTACAAGCTTCCTCCAGATCTTCTATATTTTCTACCCCGAGTTCACTATAAAGCTTGGCAATTTTCTTTCCACCTAAACCAGGTAATTGAAGAAGGGGGATCAATCCCTTTGGAACTTCTTCCTTTAACTCTTCAAGGACAGAAGATGTGCCTTCGTTTATGTATTCCACGATTACTCCAGCCGTTCCTTTGCCTATTCCGCTCAGCTTCGTAAAGTCACTGATTTCCTGTAAGCTCCGGTCATCATTCTCAAGTGCAGCCGCCGCTTTTCGATAGGCGGATATTTTAAAAGAGTTTTCGCCCTTCAATTCCATATATATCGCAATTTGCTCTAATAATTTTATAATATCTTTTTTATTCAAGAGATTCACCCTCTATCTTAGAATTAACGATTAGGATCCTTTATGCTTCCCAGTCCCCAGCAAAAGCAAAACGACTCCATTTATATAGTAGCAAAATTGGTTTAAAAAGAAAAAAGACTGACATATAAGATGAACATTTTTCGTTAAGGTCAGCCTAACGAACCTGAGTTCCATACTTATAGTCAGCCCCTTCTTTAGGCTACATATTCAATCCACCAAGATTTCACCATATCAGAGAAAACAGGAGTATGTTTCACCATCGCTTGTGCGATAAACGAGTTATTAATGAATGCTTGAACCGACTCGATCGGCAATAATACGGCAATAAATAATAGAATAAAAATCATTAAGTATGCTTCTATAAAGCCTAATACTCCCCCGCCAAGAACATTCAACTGCTTCAGGAGAGGAAGATGGGCAACGAAGTCCAGCATCGATCCAATGATTTGCAGAATGATTCGCACCGCAAAGAATATCATGGCGAATGCAATTACCCGGTAATATGCTTGATCTAAATTCGTCGATTCAAAAATCATATTTAACGTGGATTGCTCGTCCAGAACAGGATAAGGAATCCATAAAGTTAATTTTGGTGCAAGCTGATCATAATATATGTATGCTACAATAAAAGCAACAATAAATCCGAATATGTGGATGACCTGCAAAATGAATCCACGTTTCAAACCTATTAAAAATCCTATCACCAGGATGATTAACAAAGCTAAGTCCAGCATCTTATTTTCAATCCTTTAATCGTTTAATTTCTCGTTCCAGCTCCTCGAACTTTTCTTGAAGTTTGAGATAATCATTCACGGCATTCACCGCTGTCAGAACGGCAAGCCTGCCTGTGTCGAGAGAGGGATTCATGGAGTTGATTTCTCTCATTTTGTCATCCACTTTCGAACAAACAAAACGGATCTGACTTGTTGATTCAGTCCCAACAATCGTATATTGTTGACCATATATGTCTACAGTGGTGCGATTTCTTTGTTCATCAGACAACCTGAAAGCCCCCCATTCATAAGAATCCTAAACATAATCATACCACGAAATCTTTTGATTTTGGAAGGAATTTGTCATATAAGCTCACATTTTTTATAATACTCAAGAATTTTGTCATAAGGAGAGAGAAACTTGGCTAATACCGTCATTCAAGCTAACAAAGAAATGATAGAGAAAATGAAACAGCATTACGGAAACGTATTAACGGACAAACTGCCCCCGGGTGCCGTTTTTGTAGCAAAGCCTTCCGGCTGTACGATCACGGCATATAAATCGGGGAAAGTGTTGTTTCAGGGATCTAATGGAGAAGGAGAATCAAGTCAGTGGGGCAGCAGTGAACCGCCAAAGGTGAAGTCACCTTCCAAGGGAACGACGACACTGCCTGAAAACTTTGCCCAATGGTCTGTCATCGGATCCGACGAAGTGGGTACAGGCGACTTTTTCGGACCGATCACTGTGGTGAGTGCTTACGTGAAGAGGGACCATATTCCACTCATGAAGGAGCTCGGAGTTAAGGATTCCAAAAATTTATCCGACCCTCAAATCATCAAAATTGCAAGGGATTTAATTTCAGCAATTCCGTATTCATTGCTCATTCTGCACAACCCTAAATACAATGCCATGCAAGAAAAAGGAATGACGCAGGGGAAGATGAAGGCCCTCTTGCACAATCAGGCGATCCTGAATCTGTTAGAAAAAATGGACCCGGAACTACCTGAAGGAATATTGATTGATCAGTTTGTTGAAAAGAATACATACTACAAACATGTTTCTGCACAAAAGAAAATCCAAAGAGATCGCGTGTACTTCAGTACAAAAGGTGAAAGCATCCATCTAGCTGTAGCCGCAGCATCGATCATTGCCCGTTATGCCTTCTTAAAGGAAATGGACAAATTGAGTGAAAAAGCCGGTGTCGAAATACCTAAAGGTGCCGGTAAGCATGTAGACGTTGCAGCTGCGAAAATCATCAAACGTAAAGGGATTGAAGAATTAAAGTCTATGACGAAATGGCATTTTGCCAATAGTGAGAAGGCGATCAGGTTAGCCAGGAAATAAATAAAATCCCCATCGGTTATTCCGGTGGGGATTTCTATTTGGATGGTCGTGTTATCTTGGATTCAGCCGTTGAATTATGAACGATATTTACCTGTTGAAATTCCCGGAATATTCTCCTGTTAAAATCTCTTGGATATTCGCCTGTTAAATTCACTTCAATATTCACCTGTTTAAATTCCCTGGATATTCGCCTGTTAAATTCACTTCAATATTCACCTGATTAAATTCCCTGGATATTCTCCTGTCAAAATTCCTTGATTTTTTAACAGGCAAAACCCTCTCCAAACAGCAAAAAGGTGCCAGACCATTGTCTGACACCCTTACACTTTAAGCCGTATTATCCTCTCAACTCGGCTCCTGCTTTTGCTTTCACTGTTTCCAGTACTTTATCATGTACTTTGACTACTTCCTCATCCGTCAATGTCTTCTCCGGATCGAAATACTTCAAGGAGAACGCTAAGGATTTCTTGCCTGCTTCCATATGCTCCCCTTCATAAAGATCGAAGACTGAAACTTCTTTCAGAAGCTTGCCTCCAGCGTCTTTAATGATGGTTTCCAGCTCCCCGGCTTTCACATTTGTATCCACTACAAGGGCGATGTCTCTCGTGATCGATGGATGACGCGGGATTGGCGTGTAGCTTAATGCCGGCTTTTCGTAATGGAAGATTGGTGATGCCTTCAGTTCGAACACATAGGTTTCGTTCAGGTCCAAGTCTTTTTCCGCTTCCGGATGAATCGCTCCTACAAATCCGATGACTTCATTGTCCAATAGGATTTCAGCCGTTCTTCCAGGGTGCATGCCTTCTATCGCTGCCTGGCGGTAAGTAATTGCGTCAGAAACGCCGATTTCTTCGAACAGTCCTTCAAGGATACCTTTCGCTACGTAGAAGTCAGCAGGCTTTTTCTCTCCCTGCCAAGGATGCAAATGCCAAAGGCCTGTCATAGCCCCTGCAATATGCTCTTCTTCCTTAGGAAGCTCTTCTCCTGGTTCCTGTAAGAAAACGGATCCCACTTCATAAAAGGCAAGTGAGTCATTTTGTCGTGCTTTGTTGTACGAAAGCACTTCAAGAAGCTGTGGAATGATGCTTAATCGTAGATTGCTCCGCTCTTCACTCATTGGCATCAATAAGCGTACAGGCTCTCTTACGTCCAGTGCATATTGTGTTGCTTTCTTATCATTAGTTAAAGAATACGTAATCCCCTGCAGGAGGCCTGCTCCCTCTAAATAACGGCGAACCGTACGGCGTTTCAACTGATGATTTGAAAGTCCGCCAGGTGTTGATTCTCCCTTAGGCAATGTCAGCGGAAGGTTGTCATAACCGAAAAGACGTGCCACTTCTTCAAGTAAATCTTCAGGGATGGTAATATCCCCCCGTCTTGTAGGAGCCGTTACAACAAACGTTTCTCCATTGACTTCTACATCAAATTGAAGTCGACGGAAGATATCTTCGACTGTGTCAGCCGAGATGGACGTTCCCAGTGAAGAATTGATTTTTTCTAACGTAATCTCTACTTTAATAGGCTCAACTTCAAGTTCGTTAAATAATACCGTTCCTTCAAGCACTTTCCCCTGTGCATATTCGACCATCAGTTGGGCAGCTCTCTCCCCTGCTTTCAGGACACGATCAGGATCGACTCCCTTTTCATATCGTGTGCTCGCTTCACTGCGCAGTCCGTGATCTTTGGAGGCTCCCCTGACAATCGCCCCGGTGAAATAAGCCGCCTCAAGAAGGACAGTCGTTGTATCGTTTTGGACCTCAGAATTCGCTCCACCCATCACTCCTGCAAGAGCGACCGGCTCCGTACCATTCGTAATGACAAGCTGGCTGCTTGATAAGGTTCTTTCTGCATCATCCAGTGTGACGAATCTCTCCCCATCAGTCGCACGGCGGACAAGGATCTCCTTCGAGCCCAGGCGGTCGTAATCAAATGCGTGAAGAGGCTGACCATATTCCAATAGTACATAGTTCGTAATATCGACTACGTTATTATGTGGTCGGATCCCGGCTGAGATCAACGCATTTTGCATCCATAATGGAGATGGACCGATTTTCACATCTTTGATGATTTTGGCACCGTATAGAGGGTTATCTTCTTTCGCCTCTACTTTTACCGATACATAATCCGATGCCTTTTCGTTTCCTTCGGTTAGCCCCGTTTCAGGAAGCTTTACGTCACGATCCAAAATGGCTGCTACTTCATACGCCACTCCCAGCATGCTTAAGCAATCCGAACGATTAGGTGTTAAGCCCAATTCCAAAATCGCATCATCAAGATTCAATATTTCAACTGCATCTCTTCCTACTTCAGCATCATCTGAGAACACATAAATTCCCTCTGCATGTTCTTTCGGTACAAGCTTTCCTTCTACGCCAAGCTCTTGCATGGAACAAATCATCCCGTGAGATACTTCACCTCGAAGCTTCGCTTTCTTGATCTTGAAGTTACCCGGCAGGACCGCTCCAACCTTTGCGACAGCCACTTTTTGACCCTTCGCCACATTCGGTGCTCCGCAAATGATTTGGACAGGTTCTTCTTCCCCTACATCCACTAAGCATTTATTTAATTTATCCGCATCAGGATGTGGCTCACATTGTAATACATGGCCGACGACCACATTTTTGATTTCTTCCCCGATCCGTTCAACACCTTCAACTTCAATCCCGCTTCTTGTAATCTTCTCTGCTAACTCTTCAGGTGATACACCCGTTAAGTCTACATAATTTTCTAACCATTTATATGAAACAAACATGTGTTAGTACCTCCTACCGATTTTCTTTTACTCTTCTGTTCCGAACTGAGTGACAAAGCGCGTGTCGTTTGTGTAGAAATGACGGATATCATCGATTCCGTATTTCAGCATGGCAATACGTTCAGGTCCCATTCCGAATGCGAATCCTGTATATTTCTTTGAATCAAACCCTGCCATTTCGAGTACGTTCGGGTGAACCATTCCTGCTCCAAGAATTTCGATCCATCCAGTTCCTTTACATACACGACAGCCTTTTCCACCACAGATTTTACATGAGATATCCATTTCGACTGAAGGCTCTGTAAACGGGAAGAAGCTTGGGCGCAAGCGGATTTCCCGGTCTTCGCCGAACATTTTCTTCGCAAACACATTTAGCGTTCCTTTCAAGTCACTCATGCGGATGTCTTCATCGATGACGAGTCCCTCGATTTGAGTGAATTGATGTGAGTGTGTTGCGTCATCTGTATCACGACGATACACTTTCCCTGGACAAATAATTTTAATTGGTCCTTTGCCTTTGGCCAGTTCCATCGTTCTTGCTTGCACCGGAGAAGTGTGAGTACGCAGAAGGGTTTCTTCCGTAATATAGAAGGAATCCTGCATGTCCCGGGCCGGGTGTCCCTTAGGAAGGTTCAGTGCTTCAAAATTATAATAATCCTTTTCCACTTCCGGTCCTTCAGCAACGGTATAGCCCATTCCGATAAATAAATCTTCAATTTCTTCCACAATCATCGTGAGCGGATGATGATTTCCCTTTTTAACAGGGCGCCCCGGTAATGTAACATCGATCGTTTCAGATTGAAGCTTCTTTTCAACCGCTTCTTTTTCAAGAATGGCCTGCTTCGCTTCAAGTGTTTCTGTAATGGCTCCACGAACTTCATTCGCAAGGGCCCCCATTTTTGGACGTTCTTCCGCTGAAAGTTTTCCCATTCCTTTTAAGGCTTCAGTTACGGGTCCTTTTTTACCCAGATAAGCTACACGGATATTGTTCAGTTCTTTTAAGTCCTGTGCTTCGTTCACTTTTTCGATTGCTTCTTGTTGAAGGGATCGTAATTTGTCCTCCATATATACTTCCTCCTTTAATGTATATCGTCCGAATGATCCTACTGGATTGGTTTAAAAACAAATAAAAAAACCCCATCCCAAAAAGGGACGAGGTTTATATCGCGGTACCACCCTTATAAGTATATCCCATGGTTATTTTGCTTTCGCAAAAAGCCTTATAGGCAGACATACTCACTTCATTCGGATAACGGCTTTGCCGGAGCATCTTTACATTCATCAAATGAATGGTCCCGATGCCAACTCGAGAGGTGAAATCTTCACATCATGCTTTCTTAAGAATGCTTACAGTCCAGGGCATCCTCTCCCTTGAAGAAGGTCATGTGCTACTTTCCTCTTTCAACGTTTTTTAAGTTATATGTGCATTATTATAGTGAATTTCCAGGCAAATTTCAAACCTTTTCAAGAAATTCACTGCCCATTTTTAAAATAGTATAATAAAACACCCGCAGCGATCGCTACATTTAATGATTCACACTTTCCGTAGATAGGAATGTAAAGGTTTTGATCGGTCTCCCTTAAGAGCTCCTTCGACATGCCATTTCCTTCATTTCCTACGATGAGGGCATAAGAAGATTGTGGCTTTATCTTGGTATACTCCACACCATTTTCAAGAGCCGTCCCATAAACGGGAATGCCGCGCTCTTTCAGTGCTGAAATGGTTTCAGGCAGTTCTTTTCTGACGATAGGAATATGAAAGTGACTTCCTTGTGCAGAGCGTAATACCTTAGGATTATAAGGATCAACTGTCCCCTTTCCCAACACGATCATATCAATGCCAGCTGCATCAGCTGTTCGAATGATCGTCCCGATATTCCCCGGATCTTGAAGTCCGTCTAAGAGCATGAGGGCTTGTGCTTTCTCAATGTCATGCTCATCTTCTTTTTGCTTACATACGGCGAAAACTCCTTGTGGTGTCTCGGTATCGGTCAAAGCTTTACCGACCTCTTCTGATACCATCGTCATGGTAACTGAGTCTACTGTCCATTTCTGCGGCAGATCAATTCCTTCCACAAGGATGAGTTCAAGAACAGTATCTTCTTGCTTTAATGCTTCTTCCACCAGGTGAAAGCCTTCAACTATGTATGTGCGAGTAAGGTCTCGTTCTTTTTTGGTTAATAATTTCTTCCACTGCTTCACAACAGGATTTTTCGAGGATTGAATATACTTCAATCGTATCCGCTCCTTTAGGTTACTATTCAAGGTCTCATTATACCTTAACTTTCCTACATAATAAATTCAATTTGAGACAAGATAACAATGAATTCCTCAACAATCAAAAAGGAGAAATGTGTGATGAATCTTAACTTACGAAAAGCAATCATACACAACGTATCTGGCAACAACCAGGACGAACTGAGAGACACCATCGTCGATGCAATCCAAGGCGGAGAAGAAAAAACCCTCCCTGGACTGGGTGTACTCCTTGAAGTCTTCTGGCAAAACGCAGATCCCCAGGAACAAAAAATGGTCCTCGAAACATTAGAGGAATCATTGCAACAGCAACAAACACAGTAAGAACAAGGGCGACCCTTTCTAGGGGTTGCCCTTGTTTTTTCCTTCCCCATTATAAATTTTTCTCCAGTTTTGTTTTAGTATTACTCTTTCAGTGGTAATGAAAACATACAAAGGTAAACGGAAGGGGAAACGAATGTATGAACCAAAAGAAAAGCGCATTATTGATCATCGATATGATTAATACTTTTGATTTCCATGGTGGAGAGAAGTTATACGAAAACACTCTGGAGATTGTAGATAATATCCGCGGACTCAAGAGGAAAGCGAAGGATTCGGGCATTCCGGTCATTTATGTGAATGATAACTACGGTCTATGGCAGGACAATATGAATGACATCATCGAGCACTGCAAAATGAAAAAAGGAGAAACCGTTATCGACAGACTTCACCCTGATACAGATGACTATTTTATCATCAAACCGAAGCATTCGTGTTTTTTTGGGACGCAACTTGATATCCTGCTTCACCAGCTGGATGTAGAACATCTGATTTTAACAGGAATTGCAGGGGATATCTGTGTGCTTTATACCGCCAATGATGCCTATATGAGGGAGTATGAAATATCGATACCGAAGGATTGCATGGCCTCAGAAACAGACGAGGACAATGAGAGTGCCATTCGCATTATCAAAAAGACAATCGATGCTGACATGACCTTATCGGAGCAAATGACTTTTTAATGGCAGATCTACTTTTTTCATAAACAAGAGACCCTAATCGAATAGGGTCTCTTCATTTCAATCAATCAAATGTAATCTTCGCCACTGTATCTTTATCTAACTTCTTGATAACTTCTGTAATCAGTTTAACCGCGTTCTCATAATCATCGCGATGCAACATTGCTGCATGGGAATGAATATAGCGGGTCGCAATGGTAATCGATAAAGCAGGAACTCCGTTTGCCGTTAAATGAATCGCACCTGAATCTGTACCACCACCAGCAATGGCATCAAATTGATAAGGAATGTTATGCTCATCCGCTGTATTTGTTACAAAGTCACGAAGTCCTTTGTGTGAAACCATGGATGCATCATAAAGGATGATTTGAGGGCCTTCACCCATTTTACTCGATGCTTCTTTATCAGAAACACCAGGTGTATCTCCTGCAATTCCAACATCTACACCAAATGCAATGTCAGGCTGGATCTTAGATGCTGACGTTCTCGCTCCACGCAGGCCGACTTCTTCCTGCACTGTTCCTACACCATATACCACGTTTGGATGCTCTTGACCTTTCAGGTTTTTCAGTACATCAATGGCAATCGCGCATCCTATGCGGTTATCCCAGGCTTTCGCAAGAAGCATTTTTTCATTGTTCATCACCGTAAATTCGAAATGAGGGACAACCATATCCCCTGGCTTCACTCCCCACTCCTGTACCTCTTCACGGCTTGAAGCACCGATATCAATAAACATATCTTTAATATCAACAGGCTTTTTACGAGCTTCCGGAGGCAGGATATGTGGTGGTTTCGAGCCAATTATACCCGTTACTTCTCCTTTACCCGTCACAATCGTCACACGCTGGGCAAGCATGACTTGTGACCACCAGCCGCCTACTGTTTGAAAACGCAGGAACCCTTTGCTGTCGATTTGAGTGATCATGAATCCAACTTCATCAAGATGACCGGCCACCATGATTTTAGGTCCGTTCTCATCTCCGACTTTTTTAGCAATCAAGCTTCCAAGGTTATCTGTTGTCATTTCATCTGCAAATGGCTCTATGTATCGCTTCATTACGTTTCGTACTTCTCTTTCATTTCCCGGCACACCTTTTGCATCAGTTAAATCCTTGAGCATTGTCAATGTTTCATCTAATTTCGCCACTGTTTCGACCCCCTAAATGTTTATACACTCTCATTATACTAAAACCTGTCCGATTCATCAAAATTTCCTGAATCTTCTTTACTATCCAGCAGCAGATGTCACGGATCAATATCCTTCTTTTTGACGATTATAATTCACTTCATTCTTCTTTACATAAGCATCAAATACCTCTTCATGAGAGAACCCTAACAGCTCACCCAAATACACATAATGCCTGAACAATTGTTGAAAATGCCCAACGGAACGCTCTTCAGCAAAATGATTGGCCGCTTTGAATACTTCCAGGAATTGTTTCGTGACATCTTCATTTCCGTAATTGGTTTCCCCTAAATCAAATTGCTGGATGCCGATTTCAAGTCCCAGTGATAGGATGAAATGGATTCCATCTACAAATTCTTCAAGGATCACTTCCTTTGATGAAGATGATTTCTTACTCCAAAACTTAAAGCTTCTTGTTTCATTTGCCAGTTCCCCAACTTCTACAAGCAGGGCAAGGATTTTCTTTTCAATTAAATCTGCGTTTTGCAATCCGTGTTCTTCTTCAATATGCTGATCCAGCTTCTCCTGCATATCCAATAACTTTTCAATATTCATGACGTTTTCTCCCCTCATGATGCCTATTATATTTCTGATGTTCTCTCTTAGTATGACAAATTTTCAAATAAATTTTAAATAAAATGAAACCTTTTTCTGTTTTTATCGTAAATATTAGGAGAAGACTTATGCCTAGGGAGGTAATGGTAATGCTTTGGCTTATTCGGTTAGTGATTTTTTTCATTATTCTTTATCTATTATACCGCAGTGTGAAATACATTATGGACCCAAAGCGAAAGCTGGAACTTGCCCAGGAGCAGAAACGTTTTTACTTTCTCGATGATCAGGAAAATGTACGTAAGAATTTCCACGTGACGTATAAAGGAGTTCTATTTGAAGGAGAAAAGTATTTAGGGGCAACAGAAAAATCCTTCGAGGTGGTTTCCATCTTTGTTTGGTCAAAAAACATCTCTTCTTTAAAGGGATTGACTCAAGAAGATTTTCAATACCTTCAAAATGAAATTAAAGAAAGATACCCTAACGCAAAGCTGGATTGGAAAAGTCCGATCCGTGAATTCCTTCAAAGAAAGCAGTAAAAAAAACGGCTGGCCAGCCGTTTTTTATTTACCCGGAAAGAACTCTCTCCATTCAATCACTCTTACTTTTTCTCTTAGAAGATAAAATAGGACGATGAGTGCCAGGAAAATCATAACGAGAATAGGAGGGGAAAATTGTTTGATGTATTGACCGAAAACCGTGTAAAAAAACGCCAGGGGAATATTGGAAATAACAGAGGCCCGGATGAAAGGTTTAAGCTTTTTCTTGCGTTCAAGTAAACAAAGGTTCAACAACTGATAATGGACAAAAGGAATTAACCGCAGTATAGCAATTTGACCGGTTGTGAGAGTAGCATTCCTTCCAAACCATTTTTCCTTCAGTCTCAGAAGCTTTTCATAGAAAGATGTAAAGCTCTTTATAACAAAGTAAAAAGTAATGGATAAGAGCGTCAATCCGATTAATGAATACAGAGTGCCGAATATGCTTCCGAATAGCACTCCTCCCGCCATACATACAAGGGCTACCGGGATAAACAAAAATTGCCTCAGGATATGAAACAAGATAAACAGAACAGGAGCCATATATCCACTAGCTTCCATGAGGGCGAATGCAGCAACTAACCGTTCGTCCATGGCTAAGGTGACCTCCTTCTGCTTTTCTAAGCTGTTATAGACACTCTCTATATAGTATGTAATGAAGACGGGTTAAAGAATGAAAATTTTTCTATCTACAATTTAGTATTCAGCCAGATAAAAAGCAGACTATGAAGCATGACGAGCAGCGGAAACCCGAAAGCGAATACTTTATGTTTCGTTTTATGTCTGTATACCTTCATCCCCATATAGGCGCCGATGCTGCCTCCCAGAATCGCGACCTGCCACAATGTATTCTCTTTTATGCGGTATTCATTTCGCTGAGCTTTTCTTTTATCTCTGCCCATGATGATAAAACCGATGATATTGATGACAATGGCATATAGATATAAGATACCTGTTAATGTACCCATGATTTCTACCTGCTTTCCAATGAGATTTATATAAGAAAGGACCGGCCAGGGGCCAGTCCTTTTTGTCTGCTAACTTGTCAGCAGTTTATTATTTGTTTAGTTGAGCTTTAGCAGCGTCAGCTAATTGGTTGAATGCTTTTTCGTCAGAAATCGCAAGCTCAGCAAGCATTTTGCGGTTTACTTCGATACCAGCAAGCTTTAATCCGTGCATTAAACGGCTGTAAGAAAGACCGTTCATACGTGCAGCCGCATTGATACGTGTGATCCATAGTTTACGGAAATCACGTTTCTTTTGGCGACGGTCACGATAAGCATACATGTATGATTTCATGACTTGTTGATTTGCTACTTTATATAAAGTGTGTTTTGAACCGAAATAACCTTTGGCTAATTTAAGAACTTTTTTACGACGTCTGCGTGTTACTGTTCCGCCTTTTACGCGTGGCATAATAATTCCCTCCTGTTTCTATTACTCTTATTTTAGGTTGTCAAGCATATGACGAATGCGTTTGAAATCTCCTTTAGAGACAACAGCCGCTTTACGTAGCTTACGCTTTGCTTTAGTAGATTTGTTTGCGAATAAATGGCTTGTGTAAGCGTGTGAACGTTTAAGTTTACCAGAACCTGTTTTCTTGAAACGCTTAGCTGAGCCGCGGTGAGTTTTCATTTTTGGCATGATGCTTTTCCTCCTCGGGTCCTTTATTTTTCGTTAACTGGTGCAAGCACCAAGAACATACTGCGACCATCCATTTTCGGTTTTGATTCAACGGTTGCTACATCTTTACACTCATCACTGAAGCGATCCAGAACACGTTGACCAATTTCTTTGTGCGTAATCGCACGACCTTTAAATCGGATTGACGCTTTAACTTTGTCTCCTTTTTCAAGGAACTTACGAGCGTTACGAAGCTTAGTGTTGAAATCATGCTCATCAATCGTCGGGCTTAAACGAACCTCTTTAAGATTGATGATCTTCTGATTCTTACGTGCTTCTTTTTCTTTCTTCTGTTGTTCAAACTTAAACTTACCGTAGTCCATGATACGAGCAACGGGCGGTTTTGCATTTGGAGCAACAAGAACAAGATCAAGATTTACACGTTCAGCGATTTCAAGAGCTTCATTCTTGGTTTTAATCCCAAGTTGCTCACCGTTTTGATCGATAAGACGTACTTCACGGGCACGAATCGTTTCGTTTAAGATCATGTCTTTGCTAATAATTAGCCACCTCCAAGGTTTATTAAAAGAATACACGGCTTTGGTCGACGCACTCGGACCTTTTTCTGCATGCTTGAAGCAAACAAAAAAAGATGCGAGTGTCGAAACACCCGCACCTGATTATTAAGCATATATAAATGGCTTTAATAGTCAATCACATACCTGGAAACAACTTTAGAAAGCGTTATTCAGGTGAGAAGCGGGTAGCCTCTACTTGTACCAAACTGTATTCAATTCACCTTAGATACTATATCACATGACAAAACCGCTGTCAAATAATCATTTAATATCACAACGTATTTCATAATATCAGACATCTAAGGAGAGTGCAACAGTTTTTTTGAATTTTATATGGGAGGGACGGACCTTGATGCAAGGTCCGTCCCTCTTCCTCATTTTATCGTTTTGCTTCTTTTGTGATGTCTCCGATAAACTCTTCAAGGGAGATTGTTTCTGATTTCTGCTCTCCGTATTTACGGACGTTGACAGCCGTTTCCTTGATTTCATTGTCTCCCACTACAAGCATGTAAGGGACTTTACTCATCTGTGCTTCACGGATTTTGTAGCCGATCTTTTCATTACGATCGTCAATCTCGACACGTAATCCTTCAGCTTGAAGCTTTTCTTTCACTTCTTTCGCATAGTCAAAGTGAACATCCGGAGAAACCGGGATTACCTGAACCTGCGTTGGAGCGAGCCATGTCGGGAATGCTCCTTTGTATTCTTCAATCAGGAATGCCACGAAGCGTTCCATTGTGGATACGACACCACGGTGAATGACTACCGGACGGTGCTGCTTCCCGTCTTCCCCTACATATGTTAAGTCAAAGCGCTCCGGAAGCAGGAAATCCAGTTGAACCGTTGATAGAGTTTCTTCCTTACCAAGGGCTGTTTTCACTTGAACGTCCAGTTTAGGGCCGTAGAATGCCGCTTCCCCTTCAGCTTCAAAGTACTCAACGTCGAGTTCATCCATGGCTTCCTTGATCATCCCTTGTGCACGGTTCCACATCTCATCATCATCGAAGTACTTCTCAGTATCCTCAGGGTCACGATAAGACAGGCGGAAGGAATAGTCCTTCAGATCAAAGTCTTTGTACACTTCCTGAACCAGGCGTACGACACGCTTGAATTCTTCCTTGATTTGATCGGGACGGACAAAGATATGAGCATCGTTCAGAGTCATTCCACGTACACGTTGAAGTCCTGATAGTGCTCCTGATAATTCGTAACGGTGCATCAGACCAAGCTCGGCGATACGGATCGGAAGCTCACGATAGCTGTGAATGCCGTTTTTGTAAATCATCATATGATGAGGGCAGTTCATTGGACGGAGAACAAGGTCTTCGTTATCCATTTCCATAACCGGGAACATGTTTTCCTGATAGTGATCCCAGTGACCGCTTGTTTTATAAAGTTCAACACTTCCCATGACAGGAGTGTACACGTGATCATAGCCTAAGCGCTCTTCTTTATCCACGATATAGCGCTCGATGATGCGACGGATCGTTGCACCTTTAGGCAGCCACATCGGCAGACCTTGTCCCACTTTTTGTGAGTTCATGAATAGGTTTAATTCTTTTCCGATTTTACGGTGATCACGCTCTTTCGCTTCTTCTAAAAGACGCAGATGCTCTTCCAGGTCTTCTTTCTTGAAAAAGGCAGTACCGTAAATTCGTTGAAGCATTTTGTTATCGCTGTTCCCGCGCCAGTATGCCCCGGCGATGCTCAACAGCTTAAACTCTTTAATTTTATTAGTGGACGGAATGTGGATCCCACGACATAGATCGAAGAATTCACCTTGCTCGTAAATCGAGACTTGCTCGCCCTCTGGAATCGCTTCAAGTAATTCAAGCTTATACTCGTCACCGATTTCTTCATACATTTTCTGAGCTTCGTCGCGACTGACTTCTTTACGAACCACCTCTAAGTTTTCACCAGTGATCTTCTTCATTTCTTTCTCGATCAATGGCAGGTCCTCTGGTGTAAACGTGTGCTCGGAATCAATATCATAATAAAACCCGCCTTCGATGACCGGTCCGATTCCGAGCTTTGTCTCAGGGTATAAACGTTTAATCGCCTGAGCCATTAAATGAGCTGTACTGTGACGAAGAATTTCCAGAGCATCTTCTCCTGGAGGTGTAACGATTTCTATCGCCCCATCCTCTTGGATCCCTGTACGCAAGTCGATTAATACATTATTTATTTTACCAGCGAGCGCCTTCTTTTTCAGTCCGGGACTGATGGACGCAGCAATCTCTTCTGTTGTCGTCCCTTTAGGAAACTCCTTTACATTTCCATCAGGGAACTGAATTTTCACTACTTCTGACATGTAATTTCACTCCTTAAATAATCTCTATAAAACATAAAAAACCCCGCCCCTTCACGTTTGAAGGGACGAGGTTAATAAGTAAACTCGTGGTTCCACCCAACTTCTCATTGTGCCCAAAATACAGACAATGACTTCATTGAAAACGAATAACGACATTTAGCCGTCAATCATTACTGTGAATCCGTCAAGATTCAGTTCATAATTGAAGTTCCGAGGTGGTAAATATCACTACCGAATTAGGAAGCTTGCAGCCGGGAGACTTCCCTCTCTGTGAATGGAATAGGAATATTCTTGTCCTCATCATAACCTTTATTTATTGACTTATTATGTAGGTATTATAATCGGTTATGTTTTGAAAAGCAAGCCTATTCATTCGCGATATCCCACGAAGGATACAGAAGCGTGTCAGGAAAATAACTCAACGGCAGGAGATCGATCCGTTCTTCGAAAATGTTCTGAAGCGTCCTGATCAATTGATGGTCACCATTTCCATAGACGAGTATCTTTTCCGGGGCAATGGATAATAACGGAGCAATGGTGTACGAATCAACATATAAGGGATGATTCGTCAATAATCGTTTATCAATCGCCTTTGTCAGTTCCTGGCGTGTCAGCTCTTTCATGTCTTCATCAAAGAAACGATAGCCGTAACCCGTCGAGTACAGATGGATCGTGCGCATTTTCTGCTCCCTCGATGCTAGATACTCCCGCAGCATATGAACAAACATTTGATATTCCTGCTCCATCTTATATTCATCTATAGCAAGATCCACCATGAGGAGGAGTCTCTCCTGAAGGTTCTTCAGCCTGAACTTGCTAAAAGAGTCGAATGATATGGGAGTCTTTCCTTCCAACAATAGCTCCAGGCTGTCATGGACGTATTTGACCTCGTCCCATTCACCAATCAGCTCCATCAATTCAGGTCGTTCACCCATCCTCATCTCTGATACGACTTCTAATATTTGATTGATTTCATCAACATCTTCATAGAAATAATTTTCTTTCAGGGCTGATTCGGACCAGTCCATGCATTTATCATTTAAGACAAAGTGTGAAACCCCATTGAATAGCTTTTCTCTTTCCTTGAAGAAGGGGGAAACCTCTATCGTCAGATTATAGTGAGTTGTATGTTGAAAAAGCGTTTCATGAAACCATGATTGGATGAACTCTTTATTGAGGTATTCTTGAAGCTTTACCGCATCACTTTTTTGCTTAAAAATAAATTCAATCAAACTTTCTCGCCTCCTTAAACCCAATTCCCTGATTTATATATATGGGAGGCTTGTATCATTTAGAAGTTGATGAGGGAATTTAATTGACTCTTTTCTTCACTATGTAGTTATGGACACCATGAACATGCGTTCGCTTCCGTGCACGATGAGTGAATCCGGCCGTTTCTTTCAATAATCCGGACGTTTCTCTCGGAAATCCGGACGTTTCTCTCGGAAATCCAGCCGTTTCTTTCGGAAATCCGGCCGTTTCTTTCGGAAATCCGGCCGTTTCTCTCGATAATCCAGCCGAAAACCTCCATAATCCAGCCGTTTTGCAATAATTGTAAAAAAATCACATCAAAATGTCCAATGTCTACACCTAAATTTACACACATAAAAAAGAGAGGAAATCGCATCGCATGTAATTTCCTCTCTTTCAATCTATTCTCTTCTATTCCTTCCATCAATCAACACAGGCTGGGATAGATATTTAATCCGCTCCATGATCCTTGCCGCCTTCAGCTTTTCTTCTTCTCCTCTTTGGCTGTATGTCAAATGATGAGTCAGCTCGCTGAAGTTGAAGTTGGAGGTGAAGAATGTAGGCAGGTTCTCAAGCATTCTGTACTGGAGGATCGTCCCCAAGATCTCATCTCTCCCCCAGCTAGACATCGTTTCTGCGCCGATGTCATCGAGCATGAGTATCGGGGCTGATTTTACCATCTCAAGCTTTTCATTCACCGTATTATCACCGAGTGATTGTTTGATCTCCCTGAAGAACTCGGGAACATACACGATAAGAGAACCGATTTTTTTCTCGGCGAGTTCATTGGCCATGGCCCCTAACAAATAGGACTTGCCGACCCCGAACTTCCCGTAAAAATAGAGTCCTTTCATTTTCGTGCCCTCTGTATAGGTCTCCACGAAATTCTTTGCAAGCCGCACTGCTTCCAGACGGCTTTTCGAATCAAGGTCAAGGGTTGAGAAAGATGCTTGTAAAATATCCTTCGGTACATACAGGCTTTTGATTAGACGCTGGGCGCTCGTCCTTTCATCGTGGATGACTTTTCGAGGGCAGCGATGATAATCAATGTCGATTGTGTTGCCCCTGATCACTAAGTGGGGATCATACCCCTCCATCATATTCTTACACTCCTGTAAAGAAGGGCAATAACGGCATTCCTTACTTTGAGAAATGTATTCATATAACTTCATAAGGCTCTCATTCACCATTTCCCCTGTAACACGGTCTTCATTCCTGCGAATAAAATCCTTCACATCATTGTTTTCAAGAATCTCTTTTTTCATTTGCTCATATCTTTGTTGAAACGAACCAGAAGCCGCCAACCTTTTCAGGGTGTTGTTTATTCTTTCCACCGCTATGTTCACCTACTTCCGAAAATTTTTAAGCTCTTCTTCGAGTTTTTTCTTCTCTGCCTCGAAATCGTATTCTTCCTGAGAGGAATCGTTTTCTTTCTCCACTTCTCCTTCTTGGAACCATTCCGGGAGTTTTTCTGTCCGAATCGGCTTTCTTCGCCTATTCGTTTTATTTTCCTTTTTCCCTTCAGCCCACTCCAAATACTGCTTGTGTTCCTTCTTGGCTAAATCCATTGCTTCGCTTGCAGTCGTAACCTTTTTCCTCGACCAATGAGATGCGATTTTTTCCATATATCCCTTTGTCAGCTTCATATCTGTTTTTAATAGGACATATTGTATAAGAACGTTCATAACACCAAGCGGCAGCTTCTGTGACATGAGCACTTCTTCTACGGCCTGCAGATCAGACTTAGAAGGGGCACCGCCATTCGAAATATCAGATAGTACGTCTTTTGGAGACGTGTTTTCAAGGTATTCAATCAGCTCCTCTTCTTTGGAGAGGGGTTTATACGCTGGTTCAGGTTTCTTGGTCTCGATTCTGGTAGTCAAATCGGGCAATTGATCCCCTGTTTGTAGCCCATACCAATCCCGTGCAGTTTTACGCAATAATTCTATATCGATGGTATCATCAGCATCCAGGGAACTTAAGACGATATTTTTCATTTGAATAGGATCGATGCCGTATAAATAGCTCAGCTTCAGTACCGTTTCCTTCACAGTCGCTGTAAAGGCTTTTCGCGGAACCATGGATTCGGATAATCCCGCCAGCAATAACTGAAAATCAAAATCGATGTCGTCTAATGGAATCCCTTCATTCCTTCCATAGTTCATATATTGTTCACCAGACTTGGTTTCCGAATCCACATTTGCATCATGGTGAAGAAAATTAATTTGCTCCGATGTAAAAACATCCTGAAAGGATCGAGTGATATTCGAGTACTGCTGTTTATCAACCGATTCGTCAGTGAAAAACTTCTTCAAACGCAAGTAATGAGTTCTGCCGATTTTCCGGTAAAGATACACATTCAACATACCATCATGAAAGAATTCCTGAGGGGAAAGAGGAGGCTGCAGTTCATAGAGAAAGCTGCGGTCCCCGTTGTCCCTTTTTTCATATGCCTTTAACAAGCCGATTCCCTCAAGCTTCATCCGCGCTTCGTAGACGTCCTGAAGATTCACGGACAGTATGTTCATAAGGTGATAATGGGTGGAATCAGTCGACCAGAGCCGATTTTCTTCGACTTCTCCCCATAAACTCATATAAAGACTGTAGCACACTGAACCAATTAAAGGCTGGTACAGAAATGTAATGATTTTCCGGTCATATTCCTGAAGCATCCCATTTGTCCCTACCGTGTAGGGATCGATTGGCTGTATTTCATTCCAATGCTTCTTCATCATAGTTGGATTCTACCTTTCAAAGAAATAAAGAGAAAAGAGCTAAAGAATTACATCTTCAGCTCATTCTTCTACTCTTTTTTTATTAATTCTTTCAGTTCGTCTATAAATACATTAATATCCTTAAACTGTCGATAAACAGATGCAAAGCGTACGTATGCAACTTCATCTACCTTGGCAAGTTGATCCATGACCATCTCACCGATCTTAACGGATTCTACCTCAGAAGCACCTTGATTTCGGAGTTCCTTTTCAATATCCGTTGAGATCTTTTCTAATCTCTCAAGAGGTACCGGGCGCTTCTCACAAGCCTTGATCAACCCTCTCAAAATCTTCTCTCGACTAAACTCTTCTCTTACCCCTTCTTTTTTCACCACAATTAAAGGAAGCTCTTCTACCTTCTCGAAGGTCGTGAAGCGAAAAGTGCATTCTTCACATTCTCTTCTTCTCCTGATCGAACGTCCTTCATCAGCAGGCCGGGAGTCCACCACTCGGGTACCATTATGCTGGCAAGACGGGCATTTCATAATATCAGCTCCGTTATTACATACTCTTACTTTCATCATATAAAAAAGCTGCGCTGTACACAAGCTTCTATGGGATTTACCGTTATTTCACTTTTGTCAATTCACTATCAAGCTTCTGATAATAATGGCTGATCTGCGCTTTTAACACCGTATATGTACCAAAGACCTTCCCTTTGTCTGCACTCACCTTGAAATCGACTGCCGTTTCAAAAGGCCTTACGGTGATGACTGTTGCGACGATGAACAGTTGGGGAGTCCCATTTTTACGAACCGTGATTTCCCCTCTGTCCTTAGACTGGGAAATCACCTCATATTCAGAGGATGAGAATAACTCTAGTACTGCATTAAATGCACCTTGATGCATGGATTTATAATATCGTGATTGCAGGTCTTTATCTTCGTGCTTATCAGATGTCTCACATTCTGATTGAAATCGTTTAAACAGGGTACGTATTCCGCTCATATAAAGTTCCTCCCTTTATTTACCCTTATTTTACACGAAAACCGCACGAATGAAAATTCAAAATCAATTCCTTTACAAAAGCACAAAAAAAGAGATGCATCCAATACGCATCTCTTCTGAGTTATTTTCAATTAAAGGGCTTGTGCCTGAGACTTCTTCACTTGTACCGGACCCATACCACGTGGCAATTCGATTGTTTCACGCGTGTCAGCACCAAGAGCATCTGCAATATATTCAGCAGCGATGTTAGGATCTAAATCACCGCAAGTATATACATCTATACTGGCATAACCATGTTCAGGAAAACTGTGAATAGTCAGATGTGATTCTGAAATGATCACAACTCCACTCACACCTTGAGGAGCAAATTTATGGAAAGCTACCTCACGAACCTCTGCACCTGATTTAAGTGCAGCATCGACGAATGTTTTTTCAATTCCTACTACATCGTTTAATTTTTCAAAATCGCAACCCCATAATTCCGAGATTACATGACGACCCATTGTTTCCATTGAGTGTTTCCCCCTTTGACATAATTTTTTTCGTCAAAATGAACGTGTCCTTTGGCAAAATCTTAACTACCACGGGGGAAAGTTAGTCCGAAGAGGTCCTAACCCTTTAAGTAGTTAAATCAGTATTCATTTGCTAATAAGAAGTTCACGAAAAATAGTATACTTTGTTTAAAACTGTTTTGCAATAAATTTTTATAAACTTTTTTATATGGGTGGACGATCGGTTGATTGCAACGAGATTATGCGGGTTATCACCCAAAATAGTAAAGTGAGTTTTGGATTATGTTCTAAATGTTGACCGTTCCTTTTCGCTCCAGGCACTTGCTTTCCGCGGGGCGGGCGGTGAGCCTCCTCGGCTTCGCCTGCGGGGTCTCACCTGTCCCGCTATTCCCGCAGGAGTCAAGTGCCTTCCGCTACAATCCACTCTGGGATGCTACACTTTTTCTAATTATACTTTTTGATAGATAAACATAAAAAAGCTCCTTTGCAGAATTTGTTCCTAAAATATTTAATACATCCCCATTAAATAAAGTGTTCTATACCATCATTCTTAAAAAGCGAAATAAAAGAAAAAAAACGCACCTGGAAAGGTACGTTCTAAGGATGATGCTTATTGTTTATGTTGATTCTTTCAAACGTTGACTTCTTGTTTTGCGTTCATTTTTGTTGCTACGAATTTAGCCAGATCGACGACGCGGCATGAATAGCCCCACTCGTTATCGTACCAGGCAAGTACTTTCACTTTTCGATCTCCCATTACCATCGTGGATAATCCGTCGATGATCGCTGAATGAGGATTTGTATTAAAGTCGATCGAAACCAAAGGTTCTGTTGTGTATTGCAGCACTCCATGTAAAGAACCAAGAGATGCTGTAATAAATGCTTCGTTGATTTCTTCTACTGTTACGTCTCTTTTCACATCTACAACCAGGTCCACTAGTGAAACATTTGGTGTAGGGACACGTAATGCCATTCCGTGAAGCTTGCCGTTTAATTGAGGCAGAACCAATGATAATGCTTTTGCTGCACCAGTCGTTGTCGGGATGATCGACTGGCCGCACGCTCTCGCTCTTCTCAAATCTTTATGGGGATTATCAATATTTTTTTGGTCATTTGTGTAAGCATGGACTGTCGTCATAAGTCCGTTTTCAATACCAAATTGCTCATCTAATACCTTCGCAACTGGTGCTAAGCAGTTCGTTGTACAAGATGCATTTGAAATCACGCTGTGTTCTTCAATATTTAATGCGCTTTCATTTACACCCATCACAATGGTAACGTCTTCATTTTTACCTGGGGCCGTCAGGATGACTTTTTTGGCTCCCGCTTCTAAATGCAGGCTCGCTTTGTCTTTTGAATTGAATTTTCCTGTTGCTTCAATGACAATATCAATATCCAATTCGTTCCAAGGTAATGCTTTAGGATCACGATTGCTTAATAGTAGGACACGTTTCCCGTTGATGATGAGTGCATCATCTTCTGTCACTACATCTGCCTGGAATGTTCCATGATTTGTGTCATACTTTATTAAATGGGCTAGCGTTTCAGCTGGGTAGCTTGCGTTAATGGCTACAACCTCTAAGTTTTCCTCTAATATTGCTTTTCTGAAAACCATTCTCCCAATACGTCCAAAACCATTGATTGCAATTTTCGCCTTCATAAATCCGGCTCCCCTCTATATTAATGTTATACTTATATGTTTATTTGCTAAAAATAGTATAACATATTTAGAGAATTAGTTAATAAGTATTTTGCGGATTTTTAATGTTTTATTATTCTGACAAATCAGCTTATTGAATGTATATTTTTATGGATTGGATTCATACATTTTTTCAATGAAATAGATTTTGATTTTAACATTGATCGTTCCTTTCCGCTCCAGGCACTTTCTTTCCGCGGGGAGGAAGTCGAGCCTCCTTGGCTGCGCCTGCGGGGTCTCGACCTTTCCTCTATTTCCCGCAGGAGTAAAGTGCCTACCGCTACAATCCACTCTGTGCTGATATATGTTTAGTGCCTATACATTTGAAAGACAAACACCTTAAAGCCTCTATAGTTACGATTAGAATTTCTCCTATTTACAAATACAAACCAAAAATCAATATTTATCAGCATAACTACTAATTATAGTGAGCCATAATAAAAAGCCGACAAGAGGTTTCTTGTCGGCTCATTTGCCATTCTATGGTTTTAGATTCCACTCCACTAAGAGTGCATCAAGCTGTTCTTTGGTCTCATGTAGAGATCCGTTGTTGTCGATGACTGCGTCGGCAAGGCTTGCTTTATCCTTTAAGGGGAATTGGGAAGCGATGCGGGATGATGCGTCTTCACGGTTAAAGTTGTTCCGCTTCATCAGGCGGGATAGTTGGGTTTCTTGATCCACGTATACCACGACTGTGCGATCAACCATCCACGTCAAATCACTTTCGAATAAAAGAGGGATATCCATGAAAATCGTGTGTTTACCAGCTGCAATGGCTTCATCTTTATGTGCGAGCATCATGCTTCTGACGGCAGGATGAACGATTCCATTCAGCTTTTTTCGTTTTTCTTCAGAGTTAAAGATGATTTGACCGAGTTTTTCCCGATTGATGGTTGAATCGTGATCGTGCAGTATGTGTTCACCGAATTCTTCCACAATCGCAAGATAAGCAGGCTGATCAACCTCAACCACCATACGGGCGGCAAGGTCGGCGTCTATTATCGTATATCCTTTTTCATTTAACATAGTTGAAACTGTACTTTTACCACTTGCAATACCACCTGTTAATCCTATAATGGTTCCCATTATCGTATTCCTTTCTAGCTCAGCCACTAAAACCGGAGGATCCCTATAAGGATCAAGAGAACTCCCGGAAGAAATGATACTCGATGAATCCACCGTAAATGAGAGAAGAACTCTCCCATCTTCAATCCTGAGAATAAGAACGTAAAGCTCATCAACAGGATTGCCAAAGTAAGTAATAATGGCGAGAAATTTAATAACGCGGCACCGATTCCGGCACCGAATGCATCGAGTGACAGGGCGATCCCAAGCATGAATGCCTCGATTCCCGTAATCGTACCCGATCTATCAAAGTCTGCCGTTAACGGCCTTCTTAAAATTTGAACCACCAGGCCTATGGATTTGATCTCAAAGTTAATCAGCGTCTTTTCCTGGGATAATACCGTTTCTTTTTCCGGTCTAAAGAACTGGTACAATACGGCCGCTCCTATTACAACTAGAATCAGCCCGCCAATTCTGCCAGCCCAAACCGGTGTGATGATGGATCCGATGGTTTGACCGAGCAACATGGCTAACAATAAAGAGCTTGCCGAACAAATGGATATGATGCTGATTGATTTTGTAGGGATTTTCACTTTTCGTAATCCGTAGGTTAAACCGGTGCTAAAACTATCAAGACTTACAGCAAACGCCAGCAGTAATAAGGAGATTGTTTCACTCATCTAATAGCCCTCCCAAAAATCATTACAATACTATATGGTAAGGGCTTATCAGATGTTAAATGTTCTTTCTACCGTTGGCAATCAGGACAATAGTGAGTCCCTCTCCCTGCAGAAACCTTCTTCTCAATGGGAGTCCCACATTGACGGCACGGCTCTTCTTTCCGGCTATACACGTAGAGGTTCTGTTGGAACATCCCCATTTGACCCTGGGAATTCACGTAGGATCGAATCGTACTTCCACCCATTTCAACGGCTTCGGTTAGCGTATGAATAATTTCTTTATGCAAACGTTCAATTTCTTCCGTTGAAAGGGATTTTGATTTCCTGTCAGGATGTATACCCGCACGGAATAACGCTTCATCTACATAGATGTTCCCCAGTCCCACGAGGACCGTTTGATCTAATAATGTAGCTTTCACGATTCTATCTGTCTTGCGCAGCTTCTCTGTTAAGTAGTCTGTTGTAAACTCGGATTGGAATGGCTCCGGTCCCAACTGCAGGAGGGGAAGGTGAAGCAACTCCTCCCCTTTCTTGAAAAGGTGCATCGTCCCGAACTTCCGGACATCACGGTATCTGAGTTCTGTGTTATCCGTAAAATGAAAGATCACGTGGGTATGCTTTTCAATCGGGTCCCGGCTATCGGATACGTTATACTTTCCCTCCATTCTCAAGTGAGAAACAAGGGCCACGTCGTTTAAGTAAAAGATCAGGAATTTCCCTCTTCTTCTCATCTCAAGAATTTCCTGCCCCTTCAAGCTATGAACAAACTCATCGGGTTCATCGGGGTTTTTAATCATCTTTGGCCAAAAAACCGAGACGTCTTTGATTCTCTTCCCGATAACAAGAAGCTCTAACGTCTTTCTGACCGTTTCTACTTCAGGCAGCTCCGGCACTATGCCACCTCCTTCTCAAACTCTATTTCGCGTCGTACCAAGTCTGTCCGTATGAGTAATCGACCTTTAATGGAACCTCAAGCTCCATTGCATTCTCCATCACTTCAGGAACAATCTTCTTCAGTACTTCGATTTCTTCTTCAGGTGCTTCAAAGATCAATTCATCATGCACCTGTAACAATAATCGCGATTGAAGATTTTCTTCTTTTAATCGCGCTGCCATATCAATCATCGCCTTCTTGATGATATCGGCTGCACTTCCTTGAATCGGCGTGTTCATCGCTGTACGTTCAGCGAAACTTCTTAAGTTGAAATTACGGCTCGTGATTTCAGGAAGGTAGCGTCGTCGATTCAGCAGGGTCGTCACATACCCCTTCTGCTTTGCATCCTGAACGATGTCATCCATATACTCTTTTACCCCGGGGAAGCTTTCTAAATATTTCTTAATGAATTCCCCTGCTTCTTTTCGTGTAATATCCAGGCTTTGAGAAAGACCGTAGTCACTGATTCCGTAAACGATTCCGAAGTTAACGGCTTTCGCATGCCTTCTCATATTGGATGTGACCTCTTCCTTTGCCACCCCAAAGACGTCCATCGCTGTTTTCGTATGAATGTCCATATCATTCCTGAAGGCTTCCACTAATTTTTCATCCTTGGCAATATGAGCCAGTACACGCAGTTCAATTTGAGAATAGTCCGCAGCGAACATGACCCAGCCCTCTTCAGATGGAATGAACGCCTGACGAATTTTTCTTCCTTCCTCAAGTCTGATCGGAATGTTTTGCAGGTTAGGGTCTGTCGAGCTTAGTCGGCCAGTTTGTGTAAGGGCCTGATTAAACCGTGTATGAATCTTACTGGAATCTTTATGGACGACCTTCAATAACCCCTCTAAATAAGTGGATTGTAACTTCCCTAACTGACGGTAATGAAGGATATGATCAATGATTTCATGTTTGGACTGCAGTTTTTCCAATACATCCGCAGAAGTGGAATAACCGGTTTTCGTTTTCTTGACGACTGGTAAACCCAATTTTTCAAAAAGAATCACCCCAAGCTGCTTGGGAGAATTTATGTTAAAGCTTTCGCCAGCTTGTTCATGGATATTCTTTTCTAATTCTTCCAAACGGTGAGCTAGCTCATCCTTCATGGTGAGCAAACGCTCCTGATCCACCTTCACACCCGTGAATTCCATTTCGGCTAAAATAAGGGCAAGGGGTAATTCTAACTCGGTGAATAATTCATAGAGATCATTTTCTTTCAACTCTTCCATGCATGTGTTCATTAACTCATGAAGAATGAATGCTTTTCGTGCAAGATGCTCTGATAGAATTTCAGTAGAAGGAATTTTCTGCTTGGCACCTTTTCCATAAACCGCTTCATCCGATTCGATAGAAGGCTGACCGTGTCCTTTTGAAATAGAAGCAAAGTCTTCACTCGATTCAGAAGGATTAATAATATAAGACGCTAACAGGAGATCGAACTCAATCCCTTTCATGTCAATTCCTTGTCTTTTTAAAGCAACGACGGTTTCCTTCGAGTTGTAAACATATTTCGCTGCGCTTTCGTTTTCAGCCCAATCCTTAAAGGCTTCAGAATTCAATGCGGTCTCAAGCGTAAAGAAAATTGTGCCTTTCTCATTGTGCAGACTCATCCCGATTATTTCTCCGAGGTGATAATTCTCCTCAAGCATTTCAATGTATAAAGAACTTTCGTCTGAAAGATGTTCTTCTGTGATGGTTTCAACTATTTCAAAGGAGATATCATCCAGCTCCTGGGGCTCCTCCTGGGTGGACTCACCCATCTTCTCAAGTAATGAGTTGAATCCGAGATCCCGGTATACTTCCTTTAGTTTTCCTTCATCCATACCATCATAATTCAATTCTTCTACTCCGATCTCGATTGGAGCTTCTCTGAGGATGGTCGCCAGCTCTTTACTCATGATCGCTTGTTCTTTATTTTCTTCGAGCTTTTCTTTTAATTTTTTCCCACTCACCTGGTCAACGGAGTCAAGCAGCTTTTCAAGGGAATCAAATTCTTTTAGCAGTTTGATCGCTGTTTTCTCACCTACACCCGGCACACCGGGAATATTATCTGAGCTATCCCCCATAAGGCCTTTCATATCGATGATGCGATCAGGTGTGATTTCCCACTTTTCTTTAATGTGCTCGGGAGTATACACTTCGATATCCGTTATGCCTTTTCTCGTAATACAAACCGTCGTAGTCTTCGAGCTTAACTGTGTTAAGTCCTTATCCCCGGAATACACTTTTACCTCAAATCCGTCAGATTCCGCTTGTAGAGAGAGTGTTCCGATAATGTCATCCGCTTCATAGTTTTCTTTTTCATAGCGCTTAATTCCGTAAGCATCCAATAGTTCACGGATATATGGGAACTGCTCGGACAATTCTGGTGGGGTTTTTTGTCTGCCACCTTTGTATTCCTTGAATGTCTTATGTCTGAAAGTCGTTTTTCCTGCATCAAACGCGACTAAAATATGCGATGGTTTTTCGTCTTCCAATATTTTTTGCAGCATGGTGGTAAAACCATACACTGCGTTTGTATGTACACCCTTGTCGTTATTCAATAAAGGCAGTGCAAAGAATGCACGGTAAGCAATGCTATTGCCATCGATCAATACTAATTTTTTGGACATGTAAGTACCTCCTGTAAAGGCTTCTGTTTCTATACGTATATTCTATCATGTTGGGGAATGAAAGGAAAAATGGGGCACTTATAATAGGGAAGGAGATTGCAGCTTTCATCTCAGAACTGCGTGCCACCAAAACAGAGCTTAGCATATCAGCTATCTTTCAGAAGCCAGCTTACATAAAAAAACTCTTGAAGATTGGATACTTACCCATCTTCAAGAGCTTCTTCATTTATTCCGTATATCCCATCAACAGCCTTGCATAAGGGGAGTCGGATGGTAAAATAATGACCGTTTTATCATCCACTGTTTTCTTATATGTTTCCAGTGTTTTATAGAGGTCGTAGAAGTCGGGATCCTTCGAGAACGACTTGTTGTAAATTTGTGCCGCTTCGGATTCTCCTTCTGCCCTGATGACATTGGCGTCCGCCCCCGCTTTTGCCAGCAGCTCCTTCACCTCACGATCTGTTTCAGCCGTGATTCTTTGTTTCTCCGCATCCCCCATGGAAAGGTATTCCTGAGCCTTTGATTCACGCTCTGAAATCATGCGCGTATAAACAGAGTTTTCATTTGCTTCCGGTAAATCCGTACGCTTCATGCGAACGTCCTGAACGACAATCCCATATCCATCCCTGTCAAGCAGCTCATTCACCTTGGCAGTCACTCGATCGTTTAAGCTTCCACGTGAAGACTTTTCATCATTGATGATTTCATCATACTCCAGCTGACCAAGCTCTGACCTGACGACAGAGTAGATGAACTCTTCCATTTTCGTCTCCGCATTGATCACCGTTCTTGCATTCTTGATCATTTTAAGAGGATCTTCGATTCGCCAGACGGCATAGTTGTCGATGAGCATCCGCTTTTTGTCTTTCGTATTGATTTCGGCTTCCGTTACATCATACGTCATTTGATGCTTAGGTAGGGTTGTGACAGACTGAATGAACGGAATCTTATATTTCAAGCCAGGTTCTTTGTCTATTCTTACAACTTCCCCAAATTGACGGACGACTTTATATTCCCCTTCTTTGACAATAAAGAGATTTGTAAATAGGAGAAGGAGGACAGCAAGGAGAATGACAAGGAAGATCCCTAGCTTTGTATACCGTTTCCACTCAATCGGTTCCCTTTTTTTGCGATTGATGTCAAAGACGTTTTGATCACTCATTCTCATCACTTCCTTCCTGTTTAACCGGGGCGTTTTGATTTTCCAGTTGACGGATAGGGAAGTATTTCAACGTTTCTCCACTATCCTTCATGATGTAGATTTCCGCATTTGGCAGAACATTTTCCAGGGTTTCCAACACAAGACGTTTTCTTGTGATCTCAGGATTCGATTTATATTCATTGTAGAGCTTATCGAAAACGGCTACATCTCCACGTGCCTGCTCCACACGTGCAATCTTATCCCCTTTTGCCCTGGACATGATCGCATCTTTTTCACCTTGTGCTTCATTTGATCGTTGGTTCCGGTATTTCTTTGCTTCGTTGATTTTCGTATTCATCGTTTCCCTCGCATCCGTTACGGCTGTAAAAGCTGATCGAACCTCTGCATTCGGTAGCTCTACGTCCTGTAATTTGACAGCGAGTATGGAAATACCAATATCATAATCATCTATAAGGGTGGTTAATAAATCCCTCACGTCTGCCTCGATTTCAGCTTTTCCCGACGTTAACGCATCATCTATCAAGGAGCTTCCTATAATGCTTCTTAGTGAAGATGAAGTGGCATCATAAAGAATTTCCTTCGGGTTGTCAGAGTTAAATAAGTAACTTTCAGGATCCGTGATTTTCCATTGAACCACGAGATCGGCGAGAACGATATATTCATCTCCTGTGATCATCTTCGTTTCTTTTGGGAAATCCTTTATCTTCCCATCCTTTTCTTCATACCCGAATTGAAGACTGAAGGTTTCTTTCGATAGGACTTCTACGGATTGCATTGGCCATGGCATCTTGAAATGCAGGCCAGGCTCCACAACCGGCTCACCGGCTTCCCCAAATGTCAACACAAGAGCTTGTTCCGATTCATCAACGGTATACCAGGAAGTCAATAGCACAACAATCAAAATAACCGCTGCCACAACCATCCCTGTTACCATGTAAATTCGTTTTAAAGTCATATGCACCCTCCCTTTTCTATCTCTATATCTTATTAAGCGCTTACTAAGATATACGGACTTACTACAAAAAGGTTTCAAGAATATTAAGAGAAGATGACAAATAGAGGCAGTATACTTTTTAATGAAAAATTAACTTGAGGAAAAAGGGGATGGATAAAGCCGGTACGTATAGTTTCGACCCACACCGACATTCATTTAAAGGCAACGCTTTCAAAATGAAAAGCGAAAAGACGAGAACGGGGTTAGTTCTCGCCTTTTCTTAACACCTTGGATGAAGGGGTTTCACTTAGTATCGTAACACCCTTTTATTAACAGGACTTAAATCTATTGTAAATGCAATGTAAAATAATTGTAAACTTACTAAGATTTGCTCGTCCCTTCACCCAACGTATAGCTTGAAGACTGTTTGTATAAGGAGACTGTGAACGTCGTGCCTTCATTCACTTCACTGTCCACTTCAATATTTCCTTCATGGGCTTCGATTATATGCTTCACAATGGCTAAACCTAAGCCCGTTCCGCCAGAATTACGGCTTCTTGCTTTGTCCACCCGGTAAAATCGTTCAAAAATGCGTGGAAGTTCTTCTTTACTGATTCCCATGCCATTATCCTTGATGCTCACATGAACCTTTTCTTTATCTTCCATCACTGAAATCAAGACATCTCCGCCCTTTGGAGTGTAAACAATGGCGTTGCTGATCAAATTAATAAAAACTTGCTTTAATCGATAGGAGTCTACTTCTGCAAGCCCCTTTGAATCAAAGGAAGTTTGAAGAGAGATGTCTTTTGATTTCGCTTTTTCATTCAGAATAGGCATCACGTCTTCAATTAAAGCAGCAACCTCAACCTCTTGAAGGGAGAGCTCGAACCCCTGTTTTTCAATCTTGGATAATTCCAGCAAGTCTTGTATAAGAGATTGCAGACGGTCGCTTTCCATCAGAATGATATCCAGGAAAGATTTTAACGTTTCAGGATCATTCATCGCCCCATCCAATAACGTTTCCGAGAAACCTTTAATGGAGGTGATCGGTGTTTTCAACTCATGGGAAACATTCGCGACAAAGTCTTTTCTCATTTGCTCGAGCTTTTTGAGCTCCGTGATGTCATGGAATACCACGACAATCCCTTTCCACTCATCGTTATGACCGATGATCGGAGCTCCATATACTTCATAATGCTTTCTTTCTATTTTATGAGGAAGAAGGATCTGCTTTCTTAACCGTTCCTCTGTCATGAAGATTTCTTCCACAAGCTTATTCACTTCCTGATAGTGAATGACCTCATGGTATCTTACTTTTTTCAGCTGGCTTTCTTCCAGATTAAAGAAATCCCTGAAGGTCCTGTTCGTCAGTACAACAAACCCGCGATGATCAATTAATAGAAGGGCACTCCCCATATTTTCAATCAGCGTTGTTAAGCGGTCCTGCTGCATTTCCTGGGAATTCACCATTTCCTGAAGATTACGCGCGAGAATGTTAATGGAGGTACTTAACATAGTCGTTTCATCCAGGCGGTCTTCGTATGTCCTTGCCCGATAATTCCCCTTGGCGAGCTCCATTGCCACATTCGTTGCCGATTCAATGGGCTTTGTATACCTCACCGTAATTCTCGAACCCAAAATGATAATGAGAATTAACGCAAGACCCAGGGAAACGGATAGCACAAACCAAATTTGCTGTATCCCTTTCTCGAAGGCTTCTACTTCGGTACTCATGATAAGCAGTCCATTTAATTGGTCATTCTCCCCCTTAAGCGGGTACCAGTAATACCTGTACTCCACACCCGAAGTCACAAGTTTTCTATGCTTTTGCTTTACATCCCAGTTCTCCTGGATTTCATTGATGATCCTCTTTTGCTGAGGACCAACCAGTGATTCCGAGGTTTCCGTATCATGGACTACACTCCCTGATTTATCTAGAATGGTAATCCTGACATCCAATATGTCACTCAATTCTTTGATCATGTCCGGATTGATTTCTTTCGGTGTCCCGTTTTCTTCAATGGAATTAGCCAGTAACCTTGCCTCTTTTTGAATACGGGAATTAAATGTATCCAGATAGAAATTCTTGAAGATTTGACCTAAAAGCAAACCAAGCCCTATTAATACAGCGATGATCAGGGTGATTAGAGCAAAAAGAAGTTTTGTTCTAAACTTGGTCATCGATTTTTAGGCTCCTCCAATTTATATCCAAGACCACGGATGGTTTTAATATATATTGGCTTTTTCGTGTTGGATTCTATTTTTTCTCGTAGATGACTGATATGAACATCGACTATTCTGGTGTCTCCTGCGAAATCATAATTCCATACCGCACTCAGCAGTTGATCTCTCGTCAACACTCTGCCTTTATTATCCGTCAAGTATAATAGAAGCTCGAATTCCTTGGGTGTTAATTCCAGTAATTCTCCTTGGAAATACGCCTCATATTGTTCAGGATACACCTTTAATTCCCCTACTTCCTTGTAATCCGTAGGTTCCTGGGCAACTGGTTCTGCCGCTTCCTGAATGGCCTGGCTGCGTCTAAGGATCGCCTTGACCCTAGCAACCACTTCACGTGGACTGAACGGTTTTGTCATATAGTCGTCCGCCCCGAGCTCCAATCCAAGAACTTTATCAAATTCGTCATCCTTAGCCGTTAACATAAGAATGGGGATATTAATCTTCCTTTGTCGCAGTTCTTTACACACTTCAATTCCATCCATGGAAGGAAGCATGAGGTCAAGAATAATTAAGTCCGGGGATTGCTCAATCGCTTTATCCCTTCCTTCTTCACCATCATGTGCCGTTGTAACGGAATAACCGGATTGTTCAAGATTGTACTTTAAGAGTGTTGCAATAGATTGTTCATCATCGACTACCAAGATTTTTTTGCTCATTCAATGTGCCTCCATACAAAAGAAAATTAACCCCAACATCCAACGTAATTATGTAATTGTACTTCCATTATAATATAAATCTCGGGGCTTACCATCATTTAAAGAGATTTAACACTTTTTAGTTTTCTTGCAGTGCGTTACTAAGTGACTCAAACGTTGTTCTCTTCTTTAATAGGATGTACGATTCCCGCTTTCATTATCATTTTTATGCATAATAAAAGGAGCTATGGATATCATAGCTCCCTCTTGTTTTTAGAAGTTTTCTAATGCATGACTATTCATTTTTTCTAAGCGATGAGGTGGACAAACCTTGATTGTCCCGTTAATAACCGTCTCACTCTCTTCATTCGTAGCCGATACATTGATGGTTACTAAATGATTATCCGGATTCACTTCTGTCACTTCAAATAGAAATTGTACTGTGGCATAGTGATAGACCGGCTTAGGGAATTCAATATTTTGCTCTACTATATGAGAGCCCGGACCAGGTAGATATTTAGAAACGGCTGACGTGATGATGCCTGTTAACATGATTGAAGGAACAATCGGCTTTTTGAATGGCGTTTGAGAAGCATAATCATGCTGGATGTATAATGGATTGGCATCATTTGTGAGCCCTAAGTAAAGAAGCAGTTCGTTATCTTCTATTTTTTCTGTAAGGGTCAGCTTTTCACCAATCGTCATTTCCTCGATTTTTCTTCCCAGTTTTCTCTTTTTCCCTAATAACATAAGAAGCACCTCCGTGTATGTAAACGATTACAATTTTAAATAATAAAAATTGTTTTTATTATCTGTCTATTAATATTTTAACATTTATAGGGTTTCCATACAAAGAGTTTTTACGCATGGGGTGGTTATTTTTAAGAGGATTCTCTTCGTTTACTATTTTGCTACTGACTCTGCGGTTATGCTCTGTTCAATGAGTTTGGTGATTGATAGTAAGAAGTCGATGAACAGAGCTATAAAGTTTGTTCAACTATGCTGCCCAATAATTGAAGAGGCAATGGCTTGGGAACAAGTTGGCTGATCTTCGCTTATTGCCCCGTTAGTTGAATATTTCTTATAAAAAATCTCCTCTTATTTAGCCTGTACGATTAGTATGCATCAAATGCAAAGTATAAGCTATGCTTTTAGTATCTGGTATTATAATCACTTTATTTCTATATTGATCTAACCTTGCTTCAAAATTTGCCCTATCCCTCTCAAAATCTCTTGTCCATTTATACATCATTTTTAACATAGTAATATCTGGTTTATAATTACACTTTTCAAAACCAAGATTCTGCTTTAAAAACCGAATTAGAATCCTTATCTTTCACTTCCAAAGTGGTGTATCACTTTTGAGCGGGGGGTTGCCTCACTCATCTTTCCAAGTTGTAGGTACTTTGAACTTATATGGATGAACAAGCAAATTTTCTTCGAAGCTCTTACCACTATCAAGGGGTAGAATGTTGAGTAAGCTCCTTTTCCTAAAGGTCAGTTCAGTAAAAAAAGGAGGTAGAATACGCTTCTGTGTTGAAAGCAAACAACTTTTTTCACACTTTAATTACTTTATTTGTAGTGAACAACATATACATTCCCTAGAAGAAAATTATTTCTATGGGAGGTTTCTATGGATCAAAAGGATCAAAGTCGTCAATTAGACCAAATAAAGCAAATGCAACAAATGTTTAAAGCGAACATGAAAACTCAACCTTATCCCATGTACCCTAACTATGGGAAAATCACACGTTACGAAGAAATTCCTATAAGTTTACCTGAACAGCGCCAGCTGCGTCACCCCGGAGTGGAAAAATTAATGGTCCCCCTTCCAATTATCGAAAACCCGAACTATAAAGGGAGTGGAAAGTTAACAGGAAAAGTAGCACTTATTACAGGGGGTGACAGTGGTATTGGTGCAGCAGTAGCAATTGCGTTTGCTAAAGAAGGCGCAGATGTTGCTATTTCATACTTAGATGAACATGAGGATGCAAATAGAACAAAAACGAGGATTGAACAACTCGGACAACGTTGTTTACTAATGCCTGGTGACTTGCGAGACAAACAACAGTGTATCTCCATTGTAGAACAAACAGTAAATACGTTTGGACGTCTAGATATTCTTTGTAACCACGTTGGTATCCAATTCCAACAACTAAGTCTGCTTGACATTACAGATGAGCAATTCGATGATACCTTCAAAGTTAATATATACTCTCATTTTTACACAACAAGAGCAGCGCTTCCTCATTTAAAACCAGGCAGCTCAATCATTGGCACTTCTTCAGTGGTAACGTATGTAGGTGAGCAGCAAATGATTGATTATACAGCCACGAAAGGCGCAATAGTTGGTTGGACACGTGCATTGGCTAATAATGTCGTGAAGCAAGGGATTCGAGTCAATGCTGTCGCCCCCGGCCGAATTTGGACCCCGCTTATTTCAGCAAGTTTCTCGTCAGACCAAGTAGCTGTATATGGAGCGTTTAATCCAATGGAACGAGTTGCCCATCCATTTGAACTTGCACCAACCTTTGTCTATCTTGCTTCTGATGATTCTCGTTTTGTTACTGGTCAAGTCCTTCATGTTGATGGGGGAGAATCCACACATTCCTAATGGAAGGGAGTTACCATTTTGAGATATGAATTTAATCCAGAAGTAAAGCTATTGCTAGTAAACCATTCAAATGAAAAAGTAAAGATGGTCTATATGGAGGATTCCTGGCCAATGTCTAAAATAGGACTTAGACCACCATACTATTGCTACCCAAGTTACGAGCTTAATTATCCAATAATCTAGTAATAACATACAAAAAGCTTCTATACACCGTTTGATAATCCATTCAACATTTCGCTTAGGGTTCGCAATTATGCTAACTTTCAATTCATCCACTAAAAAATAATAAGAAACTAGTTTTGTCCCAGTCTCTTTCTCTTTCTCTTTCTCTTTCTCTTTCTCTTTCTTAAGTGAAGCACTCACAATGAATGAATCTCCCCAAAAGAATCATACCAGAAAATAACAAAACAAGTGTAAAGAGTCGTTCCAATAAATGGCCCGTTTGTTGAATAAAAAAACCCTGTTGTGAATCATACAACAAGGTTTTTTAACGGTCACTTCTTTTACCAAAAAAACTGGCCTCCTACATGGAAGCCAGTTTTGAATTGATTGTGTATTAAGCCAAAGAAGACATGACGTTTTTAACAGCGTCTGCGGAGTTGGAGAGTGCAGCTTTCTCTTCTTCGGTTAGTTCAAGTTCAATGATTTTTTCCAGACCATTTCCACCAAGGATGGTTGGAACACCAAGGTAGATACCTTCGAAACCGTATTCACCTTCCAGATATGCGATGGCTGGGATCACACGGCGTTGATCTTTAAGGATTGCCTCTACCATTTGAACAAGTGAAGCAGCAGGGGCATAATAAGCACTGCCGTTACCCAGAAGGCCCACAATCTCCCCTCCACCTTTACGTGTGCGCTCGACGATTGCGTCTAAACGGTCTTTAGGGATTAATGTTTCCAGAGGAATTCCTCCAGCGTATGAGTAACGAATAAGAGGAACCATGTCATCCCCGTGACCGCCAAGAACGAAGCCAGTAATATCTTTTACCGAAAGGTTTAACTCTTGTGCGACAAACGTACGGAAACGGGCTGTATCCAGAACGCCTGATTGCCCGATTACGCGCTCCTTAGGGAATCCGGACTCCTTGAATACTGTATACGTCATAGCATCCACCGGGTTTGTCAGAACGATGATGTAGCAATCTGGAGAATACTTAACGATTTGCTGCGTGACCGATTTCATGACCTTTTGATTGGTTTGAACCAGATCATCGCGGCTCATTCCTGGCTTACGGGCAATCCCGGCAGTGATTACAACGATATCCGAATCCTTTGTATCCTCGTAATTGGAAGTACCGATGATGTTTGAATCAAATCCCTGTACAGGGCTCGCTTCCAGCATATCCAGCGCTTTCCCTTTCGTTGGGTCTTCATTTTGAGGAATATCAACCAGTACAACATCTCCAAGCTCTTTCTGAGCGAGCATCAATGCTGTGGTCGCCCCTGTGAATCCCCCACCGATAACAGATACTTTTCTACGTTTAATTGCCATCATAATTCCTCCCATTCGTGTCATTATGTAAAGGAAGGAGTGCTCCAGTACGAAGCACCCCACCCAATTTCAAATTAAAATTACTCCATGTTCTCGATTAAAGCAGAACCGAACTCAGAACATTTCACTTCTGTTGCTCCATCCATTAGACGGGCGAAGTCATATGTTACCACTTTAGAAGCGATTGTTTTTTCCATTGATTTTGTGATCAGGTTAGCAGCTTCTGTCCAACCAAGGTGCTCAAGCATTAGGACACCTGAAAGGATAACAGAAGATGGATTTACTTTATCCATACCTGCATATTTAGGAGCTGTTCCATGAGTCGCCTCAAAGATTGCATGTCCTGATTCGTAGTTGATGTTTGCACCAGGCGCGATTCCGATACCGCCAACTTGAGCTGCAAGTGCATCAGAGATGTAATCGCCGTTTAAGTTCATTGTTGCTACAACATCAAACTCAGCTGGACGAGTAAGGATTTGTTGTAGGAAGATATCAGCGATTGAATCCTTCACGATGATCTTACCTGCTGTTTCAGCTTCAGATTGAGCTTTGTTAGCCGCTTCCAATCCGTCAGCTTCCTTGATCTTGTCATATTGAGCCCAAGTGAATACTTTATCGCCGAATTCTTTCTCAGCAAGCTCGTAACCCCAGTTTTTAAAAGCTCCTTCAGTGAACTTCATGATGTTCCCTTTGTGAACAAGCGTTACTGATTTACGGCCTTCAGTGATCGCGTAATTGATCGCAGCACGTACAAGACGGCTTGTTCCTTCTTCAGAAACAGGCTTGATACCGATACCAGATGTTTCAGGGAAACGGATTTTGTTAACACCCATTTCATCTTGAAGGAAGCTGATTAACTTTTTCACTTCGTCAGAACCTTTAGCGTACTCGATCCCTGCATAGATATCTTCTGTGTTTTCACGGAAGATGACCATGTCAGTGTCTTCAGGGCGCTTAACCGGTGAAGGAACACCTTCGAAGTAGCGTACTGGACGAAGGCATGTGAACAGGTCTAATTCCTGGCGAAGTGCAACGTTCAATGAACGGATTCCGCCGCCGACAGGAGTCGTAAGTGGACCTTTGATGGCGATAAAATACTCACGGATTGCTTCAAGTGTATCGTTTGGAAGCCACTCACCCGTTTTGTTGAATGCTTTTTCTCCGGCATATACTTCTTTCCATGAGATTTTGCGTTCACCTTTATATGCTTTTTCAACAGAAGCATCTAAAACGCGTTGAGCTGCCGCCCAAATATCAGGACCCGTTCCGTCTCCTTCAATGAATGGTACGATTGGATTGTTTGGCACATTAAGCTGCCCGTTCTGGTTTGTAATTTTTTCACCTTGTGTCATTATGTAACCTCCATTTATTCATTATCAAAGGGGATGACCCATAAGTGCCTTATGCATTTAGAGTCAGTCCCCTCCCTTATTTAATATTACACCAATATTTTCACTGTTTGTAAATATTGATGATTAACCTCTTTGTTCTACAGGCACATATTCCTGCTTGCCAGGCCCTACATAATCAGCACGAGGGCGGATCAGGCGGTTGTTTGAATACTGCTCAAGAATATGAGCTAACCAGCCGGACACACGGCTTACAGCGAAGATCGGCGTAAATAAGTCGTGGTCGATGCCTAAGCTGTGATAAACAGATGCCGAATAGAAATCAACATTAGGCGGTAAGCCTTTATTGGATGTAAATACATCTTCTACCTTAACGGACATTTCGTAGTATTCACTTTGTCCAGTTAATTCAGTTAATTTTTTGGACATTTCTTTAAGGTGCTTGGCACGTGGGTCTCCTTGACGGTAAACACGGTGACCGAAGCCCATGATTTTTTCTTTTTTCTCTAATTTGTCCAGGATGTAGGATTCTGCTTTATCAACTGAACCGATTTCAGTAAGCATCTTCATTACCTGCTCGTTTGCTCCACCGTGCAACGGTCCTTTTAAAGCACCGATGGCAGCAGTGACGCCTGAATACACATCAGAAAGAGTAGCGACACAAACACGTGCAGTGAATGTGGAAGCGTTTAACTCGTGATCCGCATGAAGAACAAGTGCTTTATTGAAAGCCTCGATCTCAACCGGCTCAGGATCTTTACCTGTTAGCATATATAGGAAATTAGCAGCGAATCCTAAATCTTTGCGAGGAGCAATCGGATCTTGTCCGTTGCGGATCCGTGAAAAGCTCGTTACGATCGTAGGGATCTTCGCTTGTAGTCGAACAGCTTTTAAATAGTTTTCCTTTTCGTCCATTACATCTGCTTTATCATCATATAATCCAAGTAAAGATACAGCAGAACGTAAAGCGGCCATAGGATGAACTTCCTTGATGTTGTACATCTTGAAATGCTCGATAACTTCCTTAGGCAGTTCAGCGTTAGCTGCTAACAGCTCTGTAAATTCCTGAAGTTCTGATGATGTAGGCAGTTTCAGATGCCATAACAGGTAAATAACCTCTTCAAAGCTGGCATTGTTTGCTAAATCATCGATGTTGTAGCCCACATATGTAAGTGTATCGTCAATGATCGAACTGATGGACGATGTCGTTGCTACAACTCCTTCTAATCCGCGAGTTGCTGTCATAATAACCTCTCCTTTTGTTAAGTATTTCTCTTTACCCATTTTCATATGAGCATAAAACCCTACAAGACTATGAAATAAGTCAGTAGGCTTGTTTAAAAAGAACATAAATAAGACGTTGAGCGTTTGCTCAATCCCTATACAAAAAATGATTCCCGGCTCTTCCGTAGTGAAAGTTCTACTTGATCGAGCTTGGGATGCGCTTACATTTCCTATTATAAACAATTATCTGACTTTTGTGAATGAAAACGCACTAATTTCTATAAAAATTATTTTTCTAGAAAAATAAACCATGTAAGCGGGAGGTCATAAAGTGAGAGAGTACAAGCATTTCAAGATATTTATAAGCCTGCATAAAAAGGACGGATAGATGCAGAAAATGTATAATCAAATTCATAGCTATTCAGTTAAGTGTTTATTTCTCATAAGAAGTTAATCCGATTTCCTGCAATTGAGGCCGGGTAGTGTACGCTTCACCCGGCACGGATGATCTTATAAAAAGAACTCATATAATTTCATCGCGAGGTATGCAATTCCTGCTCCAATCAACGGTCCGACGGCTACAGCCTTAAAGAACGCCACCGCCAGGACGGTTCCGAGTACAAGAGCTGTCGTAATATGGGGATCGTCTTCCAACAGTGTCAATCCACTCTTCGCAATTAAGGCCACCGCCATTCCGGAAGCAAGAGCAATCCACGCATAGGGTGACTTTAATGAATCATAAAGATCTTTAAATCCGATTTCACCTGTAGCGATCGGTGCCAATACAGCAATCGTAATAATGGTGACCCCCCAGTTAATCCCCTTGGACTGAATGGTCGCAAACACCTTTTCATCGAGGCCTGCCAGCTTAAGAATGATTAAAAATGCTACGGCTATAATAATGGATTGGTTTTTGGCAATAAAGCCTATTCCCAGTAAGAGCAGTAAAAACATGAATGGCTGTGACATATGAATACTCTTCCTCCCTATCATAAATCCAATCATTATCCTACCATATCAACTTTTAGGATTCTCTATAAAAATGAGCAGCCTCTTTAAATTAAACTTCCTTTCATTTCCTGTCTCCTTTAAAATAGAAGTAGAAGATCGGGTAGGAGGGAAGCCGTTGAATGTAGAATATGTTTATCGAACGATTCGGTTCTTGATCGTTTTAGCTATCGTTATACTCTCATTGATTTCATTCTATTACATATGGAAACTTGCTTATCCGTTTATCATCGCCATTGCCATCGCACTGCTGATCAATCCTCTGGTGAATTGGCTTGAAAGATGGCTTCCGAGGATATGGGCTGTTGCTTTGTCTCTCATATTGATTGTTGCAATCTTTGTTGGGCTTATCACCTTACTGATTGCTGAGATTGTTTCCGGTGCGAATTATTTAGCTGAAGAGCTCCCTAAGCATGTGCAGACCTTAGTCAAATATGCCGAGGATATCGTCGTAGGCCAAGTCATTCCACTATACAACCAGCTGGCAGGTTTATTCAAGAACCTTGATGCCGGACAACAGGACACCATATTAGAGAATGTCCAGAATGCCGGAACGAAAATCGCCACATCAGCAGGGGATTTCCTGCAAAACTTTTTCACCAAATTGCCTCAGTTAATTTCTTGGATCCCAAATGCGGCATCCGTACTGATTTTTGCAGCCTTAGCGACATTCTTTATTAGTAAGGACTGGTATACATTATCTGCTAAAGCAGAGAAAGTCATTCCCGGTAAAGCCATGAGCAGCGGCAGAAAAGTATTTATTGATCTAAAAAGGGCGCTATTCGGATTTATCAGGGCTCAGTTTACCCTCATATCGATTACGGCGATCATCGTCTTAATCGGATTGATCATTCTGAGAGTAGATTACGCGATCACCATTGCGCTCGTCACAGGTCTCGTTGATATTCTACCCTATCTAGGGACTGGAGCGGTTTTCGTTCCCTGGATCATATATGAATTTATTACAGGAAACGTCGGATTAGGCATCGGTTTATCCGTTCTCTATCTGGTTGTCGTGGTTCAGCGTCAAATCATGGAGCCGAAAGTACTGTCATCAAGCATCGGACTCGATCCTCTCGCCACTCTGATTGCTCTCTTTGTCGGCTTTAAGCTAATCGGGTTTCTAGGTTTAATCGTTGGGCCTGTTGTATTAGTCATTCTATCCACTCTAAAAAGAGCCGGGGTTTTTGAAGATACGTGGAAGTTTATCATGGGTGTAAAATAGGAAAAAGCACTGCTACCGAGCAGTGCTTTTTTTATTATCTGTAAATAATCACATTTCCATTATTAATCCAGCGTTTGAATAGCTTATAAATGAACGGTTTAAACATTTTACGGGTTGGTGGAAGTAATAGCAGGAATCCGATCGCATCGGTAATAAAACCAGGCGTCAATAGAACGACCCCTCCAACCAGGATGCATAACCCATCTATGATCGCGTCACCCGGTAGCTGACCGTACTGCATATCCTGCTGCGCTTTCCGTAGCGTTTCCATTCCTTGCTTCTTTGCTAAATAAGCTCCCAAAATTCCTGTTGTAATGATCAGTAAAACAGTCGGGATCAAGCCAAACGCTTGTCCGGAAAGAACCAGCAACCCAATTTCCAATGCGGGCACGATAATTAACAATAACAAGATATATCTCATGAGGGATTCCTCCATACATTTAATCCTTATTACTTTCTATTATAACATATTAAGAATTTCAAGGTATTATGTGAGGATTGTCTTAGAGAAAGACAGCATGTTTAAGCCATTGGATGTGAAAAAGATTATAGTTTGGGGATTGTTGCGGAATTATTGGCGTTTGTTGTGGCATTTTCGCCGGTTGCTGGGGCATTTTCCATCTAACTTGTGCCACTTTGAGCTAAACTTGTGCCACTTTCAACAAAACTTGTGCCAAATTGTGAACACCTGTCAACACAGTCAGGATAGCCTACTTATTTAGCCAAAAAAAGCCGGAGTCAACATAAGACTCCGGCTTTCATTCATTTCTTATAGTACGCTGGCATGACCGTTATAGATGACACCGCGAGTGGCATCTACTGTAATTTCCTGGCCATTTGAGAATAGAGAAGTGGCATTGTCTACACCAACAACGACAGGGATTCCTAGATTAATCCCTACTACTGCTGCATGGCTTGTTAAACCGCCCTCTTCTACGATAAGAGCCGAGCATTTTTCCAGGGCCGGCATCATTTCTTTATCTGTTCCGATCGTAACAAGAACATTTCCCGGCTGAGTGTTCTTAACGGCTTCTTCTGCAGTAGTTGCCACAACCGCTTTACCGTAAGCAGATCTACGGCCGATTCCTTGGCCTTTTGCCACGATATCGCCTACCACATGGATTTTCATCAGATTTGTTGTTCCTGACTCACCAATCGGAACACCTGCTGTGATGATAATACGATCTCCATGCTTCGTCATGCCTGAATTGACGCTTTCTTCTACAGCCATATCAAGCATTTCGTCCGTAGTCGTCACTTTACGTCCGACAGTAGGGTAAACACCCCAGACAAGTGCCAATCGGCGTGATACGGAATCTGTTCCCGTTACTGCTACGATTGGGGCTTTAGGACGGTATTTAGAAATCATGCGTGCTGTATGTCCACTTTCCGTTGGAGCAACAATCGCATTTACATCAAGGTTAAGGGCCGTGTGAGCTACAGATTGACCGATGGCATCTGTCATATTATGCTCACTGTCTTTACTGCGTGCCGATAGGATTTCATTGAAATCCAGTGCCGTTTCTGCTCTTGAAGCAATGTTATGCATCGTTTGGACCGCTTCTACAGGATACGTACCTGCAGCAGTTTCTCCAGAAAGCATGATCGCATCTGTACCATCGAAGATTGCATTGGCTACGTCACTTGCTTCCGCTCTTGTCGGTCTAGGGTTGCGCTGCATGGAATCAAGCATTTGAGTTGCCGTGATGACAGGCTTACCTAGTGAGTTACATTTCTTGATCAACATCTTCTGAACCAATGGTACTTCTTCAGCAGGGATTTCCACACCAAGATCTCCACGAGCCACCATCAATCCGTCTGATACTTCGAGGATTTCATTGATATTATCTACACCCTCTTGATTCTCGATCTTAGGGATGATTTGAATGTGAGAAGCGTTGTGTTCTTCCAATAATTGACGAATTTCAAGTACATCAGATGCACGGCGAACGAATGATGCCGCAATAAAGTCAACGCCCTGCCCAATACCGAATACGATATCCTTTGCATCTTTATCCGTAATCCCTGGAAGGTTTACGGAAACTCCCGGTACGTTTACACCTTTTTTATTCTTTAAAACACCGCTGTTGGCAACATACGTATGAATCTCGCCATTCGCTTTATCGATTTCCGTTACTTCCAATCCGATCAGACCATCGTCTAAAAGAATTTTTGAACCAACATGAACATCATCGATTAATCCTTCGTATGTAACGGAGAATTTCTCAGTTGTTCCCAGTACTTCATTCATGGAAACGATGACGTTTGAACCTTGAGTTAATTCGATTGCACCATCTTCCATATTATTCGTACGGATTTCAGGACCTTTTGTATCGAGAAGGATCCCGACTGTTTTCCCGGCTTTTTCTGCTGCTTCACGGATATTGACGATTCTCTGCCCATGCTCTTCGTGGTCACCGTGTGAAAAGTTTAAGCGGGAAACGTTCATTCCGGCTTCGATTAATTGAGATAACTTTTCTACACTCTCACTTGCAGGACCAATGGTACATACTATTTTCGTTTTTCTCATTTTCTTTACCTCCTGAAATCTTACAACAATTTAGATTGAAAGCTCTTTGGAAAGTCTGTACATATCCAAGTCAATTTGATGTGGCTTGGCAAGTGCTTCAATAATATCGTAATCAACTAGTTGATTTTTCTCAATTCCTACTGCTCTTCCGCCTTTTCCATCAATCAAAAGCTCTACTGCACGTGCACCTAAACGGCTTGCTAGCACGCGGTCTGATGCAGTTGGTGTTCCCCCACGCTGAATATGACCCAATACAGAGACCCGGGTATCCATTCCAGTCGCTTCAGTGAAACGATTAGCAAATTCATTTGCCGACATGACACCTTCTGCCACAATGATCACACTGTGCTTCTTCCCACGCTCCTGACCTTTTTTAAGACGAGTCACTACATCGTCAAGATCGAATTTCTCTTCAGGGATCAGGATGGTTTCTGCTCCGCCTGCAAGACCGGACCACAGGGCAAGATCCCCCGCATTGCGACCCATTACTTCGATGATGAAGGTTCTTTCATGTGAGGTTGCCGTGTCGCGAATCTTATCAATCGCATCGATGACCGTGTTCAGGGCTGTATCGAATCCGATTGTATATTCAGTTCCCGGTATGTCATTATCGATCGTTCCCGGTACACCGACACATGGATATCCCCATTCCGTTAAAGCTTTTGCTCCTTGGTAAGATCCATCTCCACCAATGACAACAAGACCTTCAATTCCATGCTTTTCTAATTGTTGTATGCCTTTTTGCTGACCTTCTTTTGTTTTGAATTCTTCGCAACGAGCTGTATACAGCATCGTACCTCCACGATGAATAATGTCACCAACGGAACCAAGTTCAAGCTTCTTGATGTTTCCGTTAATCAATCCGTTATACCCTTGATAAATACCGTACACTTCTATATCAAGGAAAATGGCTTTACGTACAACCGCACGAACGGCTGCATTCATACCTGGTGAATCTCCACCACTTGTTAATACACCAATCTTTTTCACTACGATCACCTCATTAAGAAATATGCCTTTTTATGTAAATGAATGGTACAAACTTGTTAATGGTTTCACATATATCTGAGAAAAGGAAAACGGAACAATCTATCCTGTTTCATTCATTACATTATTATGGACCAATAGACTATGGATTATTTCTAAAATAACATGAAGATTCAAGGTTCTCAACAAGTTACGCTAACGAAATGCAAAAGACGAAATAATCTATAAAATGGAAGCGTTTTAATTGTTAAAAGCTTCAAAATATCGTCACAAATCTTGATTTAAAGGAAAATTAATGAAAAAAGACTGACAAAAGGTTATTCCTATTTGTCAGTCCATCGTTCCTTATGATTTTACCCCAATTAAATCATTTAAAACAGAATATTCACCCATCGCTTTAAATTTCTCATATCGGTGCTGAATCAATTCTTCTTTCTTCATGGGAATTAATTCTTTCAGGGAGGCTATCAATACATCATTGATATATTGTGCTTGCTCTTCGACATCTTTATGAGCACCGCCTTTAACTTCCGTGACGATTTCATCAATGATCCCAAGCTCCTTTAAATCCGGTGCAGTGATCTTCATGGATTCAGCAGCTCGTTTCGCTTGAGTGGAATCCTTCCACAGAATGGCCGCTGCCCCTTCAGGTGATATAACGGAGTAAGTGGAGTTTTCAAGCATATGAATATGGTTTCCGACTCCCAGTGCCAGGGCACCTCCACTACCACCTTCACCAATGACCATGCAGATGACAGGAACGGTCAATCCCGCCATTTCCACAAGATTTCTTGCAATGGCTTCACTTTGACCCCTTTCCTCTGCTGCTTTACCGGGATACGCACCCTTTGTATCAATAAAGCAGATGATCGGACGATTGAACTTGTCCGCTTGCTTCATCAAGCGTAAGGCCTTTCGATATCCTTCCGGATGAGGCATTCCAAAGTTCCGGCGAATATTTTCTTTCGTATCTTTCCCTCTTTGGTGCCCGATGATGGTAACCGGTACCCCATGAAATTTCCCTACGCCTGAAACAATGGCTTCGTCATCCCCATACAGACGGTCTCCATGCATTTCGATGAAGTCAGTAAAGAGATACCCGATATAATCAAGCGTTGTCGGGCGATTGGGATGACGGGCAACTTGCACTCTTTCCCACGGCTTCATATTTTCATAAATGTCATTTTCAAGTTTTCCCAGACGCGACTCGAGCTTTTCGATTTCTTTCGATAAGTCCACGTCCGAATTCTGAGTGAATTCCTTAAGCTCGGCTATTTTTTTCTTGAGCTCAACTACAGGCTTTTCAAATTCCATCTCATTTACCATGGCAGATCACCGTCCCACTGATGTATATCAAGTACTGTCCCGATTTTCTCTTTTAACTCGAGTCTCGAGATGACTCCGTCAAGTTGACCATGCTTCAATAAAAATTCGGATGTTTGGAAGTCTTCCGGCAAGTCTTCCCTGATGGTTTGCTCAATGATCCTTCTGCCTGCGAAGCCGATAAGGGCTCCGGGCTCAGCAAAGTTATAGTCCCCAACGGAAGCAAAACTTGCGGATACCCCGCCTGTCGTTGGGTGCGTCATGATGGAGATGAAGAGTCCCCCATTCTCGCTCAATCGATTAAGGGCCACACTGGTTTTGGCCATCTGCATCAAGGAAAGGACACCTTCCTGCATTCTCGCGCCTCCAGATGCCGTGAAGATAATGAATGGTACTTTTCGTTTGTCGGCTTCTTCGATGGCTCTCGTGATTTTCTCTCCTACCACAGAGCCCATACTCCCCATTCTGAAACGGGAATCCATGATGGCAGTGACGACTTCGATTCCATTCACCTTTCCGGACCCGGTTAACACGGCTTCATTCATACCCGTCTTTTTACGGTCCTTTTCCACTTTCCCCTCATAATCAGGAAAGTTCAAAGGATTACCGGATGTAAGGTCATGGTCAAGCTCTTTGAACGTACCTTCATCTATAAAACTATCGACTCTCTCTGGTGAGCTCATCCCATGATGGTATCCGCAATGAATGCACACCTTTAAGTTTTTTTGAAGTTCTTTTGTGTACATGATTTTTTTGCAATCAGGACATTTGGTCATGATGCCTTCCGGAACGTCATGTTTAGCCGCTTCAGAAGGGATCGTTGCATATTTTTTCTTTTTGGATTTATTAAAAAGTTCCTTAAGCAAGGTGAAACCTCCTTAACTAATTACAGTAGCTTGTACGTCTTCTGAAGGAAAAAATGAAGAGAATAAATGCTAAAAAATCAATTTCCCAGGGACCAGCTGCCGCTTTCGTTTCTAGTAGTAAATGCACGATATAAAACTGCTTGACTATCAGTTTAATGGAAAGGTTTAAAAAAAGATGTTGGAAATTGTCGCATCTTTATCGACAATTTCCCTGACCCTTTTATACGTCTCTTGCACAGTCTCTTTATCTTGTCTTTCTATTCCTTGAAGCATTCGGGTAATCTCTTCTCTCATTTGATCCGTTATCTTGATTTCGCCACAAATCAATGTTTCAAAATCATTCAGGATATTCCAGATCCGTTGAGCCAAATGATTGGCGCTCATCATCACGATGTCCCTGAACACATCATCCAGGCTTTCAGCTTTTGCAGCTGTTTCCAGAAGTGCTGCCATCTTCTTTTCTTCAATAAACAGATCTTTCAGCGCTTCCTTCTCAATCATCATTTTCGTGTAGAGTATATCTTCCTGAGCCTTATGATCCTGCAGGATGAACATGCCCAGAAGATCGATCAGATGATGGTCCCGAAAGTCTCTTAAAAAGGTTCCTTCGCCTCTTTTGGTTTCAATCAATCCCAATAATTCCAGGGCTCGTAATGCTTCCCTGACTGAAGAACGCCCAACGTTCAACCGTTCCGACAGTTCTCTTTCAGATGGGATTTTGTCGCCTGGCTGAAGGCCATCCTTCGATATCATTTCTCGTAGTTGGTGAACAATTCCAATATATACCTTAGCGTGAGTATGGAGAGAGTTCACTTCCGTCATCATTCACTCTTCCCGATAACCGCTAAATCTTCCGTTTTTTTACGGATTTCTTCAGGATCCACTTTCAGACGGGCCACTCCCGTCTCCATGGCTGTCTTTGCAACCGCAGCCGCTACGGCAGGTGCTACACGCTTATCGAACGGTGCAGGAATGACATAGTCTTCATTCAACTCATCTTCACTGATTAACGACGCAATCGCCTCAACCGCAGCCTGCTTCATTTTCTCATTGATATGAGTGGCGCGGACATCCAGTGCCCCGCGGAAAATACCCGGGAATGCCAGAACATTATTCACCTGGTTAGGAAAATCGGATCGACCGGTTCCCACCACTTTAGCTCCAGCCGCTTTAGCAAGCGCCGGCATAATTTCCGGAACAGGATTGGCCATGGCGAAGATGATTGGATCCTTCTTCATGGAAGCAACCATTTCTTCCGTTAATGCCCCTGCAACAGATACACCGATAAATACGTCTGCATCTTTTAATACTTCTGTCAGTCCGCCTTTGATGTGATCCTTATTGGTAAACTTCGCCACTTCGTCCTTAATGGCGTTCATTCCTTCAGGACGGCCTTCGTAAATCGCTCCTTTGGAATCACACATGATGATATCTCTCACTCCATAGCGGTAAAGAAGCTTAATGATCGCCATGCCGGCAGCTCCAGCTCCATTTGCCACTACTTTGATTTCAGACATCTTCTTCCCGACGATTTTAAGAGCGTTCACAAGGCCCGCTACGGTAACAATTGCCGTACCATGCTGATCATCGTGAAACACAGGAATATTCGTCTCTTTTTTCAAACGTTCTTCGATTTCAAAGCAATTTGGAGCCGCAATGTCTTCAAGATTCACTCCGCCAAATGTAGGCTCAAGAAGTTTCACCGTTTCTACAATCTTGTCCACATCCGTTGTGTTCAAACAGATTGGGAACGCATCTACCCCTGCAAAGCTCTTAAATAGAACCGCTTTTCCTTCCATAACAGGCAGGGCAGCTTCCGGTCCGATATTTCCCAGCCCTAAAACAGCTGTGCCATCTGAAACAACGGCCACCATATTCCCTTTCATCGTATAATCGTAAACCGTTTCAGGCTTGTCATAAATAACCTTACAAGGTTCGGCTACCCCGGGGGAGTAAGCCAGGCTCAGGTCATCCGCATTTCGGACTTCCACCTTGGATTTTGATTCTAATTTCCCTTTATTCACTCGATGCATATGCAGAGCTTCTTCACGTAATGACAAATTGACTCACTCCTTCTGATTGTTTTACATGCTATGGATCGATCCGTACTTAGACGAATCTTCTAAATGTAAAATGTATAATAAAAATGATAAGTTCAGAGGTGGTCAGACCACCTTTTTCTATTAAACAATAATATAAATAATGGTATTAGTAAAGTATGTTATTGCAATATCACATTTGCTTTACCAAGAATTTGATGTAATTCACGTATTGCCTCTACAGACGGAATCACGCGTAAATTGTCTGGAAGCTGAATGCTCTTTTTTTCACGTTCATAATAAACGATCACCGGGTTCTTCCCTTTAAACCGTTTAATGGTCTGGTGGATGTGCTGCATGCACGCCTCTTCATCCTGCTCCCTGGCAATTTTCAAATATAGCTTCTGATCCCTTTCTTTCACTTTCCTTTCTGCCTCTTGCATGGTTTCGAGGTGATTCACAATGAACTGTAGCTTATCATTGCGATCTTCCACGTTACCGCCAAACAGGAGGATGTTCCCTTCTTTCAGAAGCGTCATGTTATGGCGATACACATTTGGGAACACCACTGCTTCGATTTCCCCACTTTCATCACCTATTTCAAGGAATGCCATCACTTCTCCCTTTTTGGTCCGGATGGATTTCACTCCCATAATATAACCGCCAAATGTGATTTTCGAACCTTTCTGAAGATCGGCTATCTGCTGCAGTCCACACTGATCAAACAGGGGACGATGAGAAGAAACGGGATGATTGGATAAGTATAGCCCCAGTACCTGCTTCTCGAATTGAAGCATGGTATCAATCGTCATAGCCTCCACTTCCACGTATTTAGGCTTCAAGAGGAAGGCCTCTTCTTCATGAAACAAATCAGGATCATCTTCAGGGTTCACCAGTTCAGCATGTTGAGCCGCCACATCCAGGCTCGCAAGGAGAATAGCCCGATCTACTTCAAATTCATCGAAAGCCCCTGCCAACACCAGGTTTTCGAGGATTTTACGGTTGATGCTTTTGGAAGAAACCCTCATGCAAAAATCAAACAGGTCCTGAAATGGCTTTTCTTTTCTCGCACGAATGATTTCCTTTAAAGCTGCCGCTCCTATTCCCTTAATTGCCCCCAGGCTATAACGGATGCGATTCTTTCCTTCCACAGTAAAAACAAACTGACTCGTATTAATGGAAGGAGGTAAAATCTCAAGGTCATAAAGCTTTGCTTCCCTAATGTATTGAGCCACCTTCGTCTCATTTCCCACTACAGATGTTAAGAGGGAAGAGATGAAAAAAGCAGGATAATGCGCTTTTAGATAGGCCAGTTGATAGGCGATCATACTATACGCGACGGCATGCGACCGGTTGAATCCATAATCTGCGAATCTCACAATAAGATCATAGATCGTATGCGCCACTTCTTCGGTATAACCTTTTCGAGTCGAACCGGAAACAAAATGCTCCCGCTCCTGATTGAGGACATCCTTTTTCTTCTTCGAAACCGCTCTTCTGAGCAAATCTGCTTCTCCAAGTGAGAAGCCGGCCATTTTCGAAGCAATTTGCATGATTTGTTCCTGATATACAATGACGCCGTAGGTCATTTCAAGGATCGGCTTTAAGTCAGGCAAAGGATATTCCACTTTCTCGCCCCCATGTTTCCGCTTGATATACGTCGGGATGTTTTCCATCGGGCCTGGACGGTATAATGCGTTAACGGCCACAATATCTTCAAAAGAATTAGGCTTCAATCTCTTTAATACATTTCGCATTCCTTCTGATTCAAGCTGGAAAATTCCATTGGTCTGTCCTTTACTCAGCAATTCAAAGGTTTTTGGATCATCCATGGGAATCGAGTCCAGTGAGAAGGATTTATTTGTTCCCATTTGGACGTTCTTCACAATTCTCTCTAAAATACTTAGATTACGGAGTCCCAGAAAATCCATTTTTAACAATCCGATTTCTTCCAGTATGTCCATAGAAAACTGAGTCAAGTGAATACCGGATGCACTGCCCTGAATGGGTACCCACTGCACTAGCGGGGCTTCACTCATCACGACTCCCGCAGCATGGGTGGACGTGTGTCTCGGAAGTCCTTCGAGTTTACATGCCGTCTCGAATAACTTCTTGTAATGATCAGAGCTTGTCACAAATTCCCGGAATCCCTTAGACTTTTCATAGGCTTCCTTAAGCGTGATCCCCAACTGATTGGGAACAAGCTTGGATACTTGCTCCTGCTCCTTCATATTCAAGCCGAATACACGACCTGTATCACGCATGGCCGCCTTTGCAGCAAAGGTCCCGAACGTAATGATCTGAGCAACATGAAGGCTCCCATACTTCCCTTCCACATACTCGATCACCTCGTCCCGCCGGTGATCGGGAAAATCGATATCAATATCCGGCATCGACACCCGATCAGGATTCAAAAATCGTTCAAACAGCAAATGATGCTCGATCGGGTCCACATCTGTAATCCTCAATGCGTACGATACCAAGGAACCCGCTGCCGATCCCCTTCCAGGTCCCGTCAGGATCTTTCTTTCCTTCGCAAACTTCATAAAATCCCAAACAATCAGGAAGTAATCGCTGAATCCCATCCTGCCGATGACTTCAAGCTCATAATCCAATCGTTCTATGTACTCATCCGAAACCGTTTCTACCCTCTCACTCAACCCCTTTTCACAAAGATGGGTCAATTCCTGAAGGGCGGACACTCCCTCAGGCAGGGGATATTTCGGCAGGAGCTGTTGATGGAAAGGGATTGTCAGGTGGCACTGATCGGCAATTTTCATCGTGTTTTCGAGTTCCGTGACATGATCAGAAAACAAATCCACCATCTGCTCTTTGGACTTGAAGTAATACTCCTGTGAACCCAACACGTCCCGGTCATCTTCAGAAAGCTTCACTCCGTCCCGGATCGCACTCATGCACTCATGGGCAAAATGATCCTCCTGGTCAAGATATTGAACATCATTGGTAGCGACGATTCCGGCACCCGTTTCGTCTGCCGCCTTCTTTAATAAGGGGATGAGTTCTTCTTCAGCCGGGATGCCATGCTTTTGAAGGCTCAAATAAAATGAATGTTTACCGAACATGCTTTGGAACGTTTGAATGCACTTTATCGCTTGTTCTGTTTCATTTTCCAGCAAAAGGGTTTCAATCTCCCCTTTCATTCCTGGAGTGATCACGATTAATCCCTCACTATAGGATCCGAGCCACTTCAACGGAATCCCATTTTTGGACTTGGCCCCGATCGCACTCGAAATCTTTAACAGATTTTGATAGCCCGTCTGATTTTTCACGAGGAGAACAAGCGGATAGGACCTTTCTTCGTCTTCTGTTAAAATATCAGCGGTCAACCCGATGATCGGTTTTATATTTTCTTTTAAACACGCCTTATAAAAAGGGATGGCGGCATACATCATATTTTTATCGGTTAAAGCCAGTGCTTTAAACCCTGAATTCTTCGCTTTATGTACTAGTCCATTTATCGAAATCGTGCTAGACAAGAGACTATAGGCACTCGCTACCTGTAAATGAACAAATGACATGTTATGCACAACCTTTTTCTCAATATACCTTTATTATAGGTAAGAAACCGCAAAAAAGAAAATATGTTCTCCCTCATATCTTGTCCCCTAATCCCATATAGTTATCGTAAAGACACGTAATAGATGGAGATGATGAAATGGCAGAAGCTTTCTTTCCGGAATTATTCAAAAGCTTCTTTATTGCTATGGGGGTACTGCTGGGGGGCTCCCTTCTTGGCGGGCTGGCCTCCTTCGCCATGGGGCAGCCTTTATTCATTGAAATGAGACGACTTTCCGATTTCCTGCGCATCTGGGCCATCATCGCGGCGATCGGCGGCACTTTCGATACGGTTTACAGCTTTGAAAAAGGCTTTCTGAATGGAGAAACGAAAGAACTCTTCAAACAATTCCTATTGATTCTTTCCGCTTTAGGAGGAGCTAACACCGCTGCCATGATCATTTCATGGCTCACACAGGAGCATATGCCGTCATGAGAATCCCACCCTTTTACCGGCTTCCTTCCTGGCAGCGATTCTTTGCAGGAATGGTTGTAGGCGGAATCATCAGCTGGATGATCTTCTTATTCATGTTCGGAACCATGCATGAGAAGCAAGCGCAGAAGATAGAAGAACAAAAACATGACATTAGCAAACTGAAAAACACCCTCTCCTACCTTCAAGAAGAATACAAACAATTAAACAACGAAAACGAAGACGAACTCACCATCCAGGAAGTCAAAGTAAAGATCATCAACAATACGAAAACAAAAGTGGAATTACTCAGTATACACGAAACAGAGGACCGGTTGAGCGAGGATTTGCGGAGCCTTTTGACCAAAGACTTAGAAACGGTGTACGGGAATAAGGAACTCATCAAGAAGATCATTGAAAATAAAACCGTTAAATTGAATGACAAGTCCTTTAATTTGAAAGTGCGGGAGATGTACTTTTATACGACTACACAGATTACGTTGGAGTTGAGGTATGAGGAGTGATGAGCTTAGTTTTGTTGTGAACCTGTCGGATGGATGACAGGTTCTTTTTTGTTGAATTCGTGCACTTTAATAGTGAAACCGGCATCTAGAGCGGTCATTTGCTTGTCGGTATCCCTATTCGATACGCATTTGGTGGTATTTTCTATCTCCCTTTTTACTTGATTGCGTCATTTGAGGCTGTGATTGCGTCAAAATTCAATTTATTGCGTCGTTATTTTAGGAATTGCGTCAAAAGAGGGCTTGATTGCATCATTTTCAGTGTTAATTGCGCCAATTTCCAAGATTAGCCAAATTCACCTCGCGTTCCTCTCCCCCCTCTGTATCTTCCAATAAAATGATCAAAACGCTTGGTGCCTATAACAAAGACAGGCTCGATTCATGGGGATCACCTGGCCTTTAGTTGAAAAAATTGAAAGATAGACTTTTACTTTATGACTTTCGCTAGTCCTAAAGCAAGATGCTCCCAAAGGATTTTCTCTACAATCTGAGATTTTGTTTCGTCACACTCCACAATGAGAATGACTTCAGATTGCTTCCCCTTTAATCTATGCTTTCCCCGATTTTTGAAAGAGACAAGGAACAACCGGATCACCAGTCCAACCACAAACCCTCCAATTGCACCTATTAACCCCCAATAGATGGGACCCCACTTCAGTTCAAAACCGATGCTAGCCGTAACGACAGCAGATGCTGTGGCCAGAGGCATCGCAATATCAATAAGGGATAATCCGTCGGACCGGTGCAACGTATCAAATAGTTTCCTGCTTTCTTTCCGATTATCAAGTGGGACTGCATATATATCTTCCTTTTTTATCCCTATTTTCTCTAAGTTTGCGATAGCAATTTCTAAAAAGATATGATTTTCGAAAGTTGAAAACAATTGCATGGTCATATACGTTTTTTTCCTTTCAGAATGTGAAATGTTCTTTTTTGATAATGTTCTTTTAAAAAACGCCTCTGTTCTTTCTGATAAAGTTTATTATTTTCGACTGTGTTCATATAGGCATCGACTATAGCAAACCCATATAGGGAGGGAAACATCAGCAACCACTCAGGATTCAATACCTCAGTAGCTCTTTCGATTTCCCCAATAAAAAGCAAGGATACTCCTTCCAACATGTGAGAGTAGTAAAAGAACACAACACTCCAAACGATTACGACAAGTGCTGTCACGATCCGATGAATGTAAAGCTGCCCCAACCCAGGCATAAATAAAGACCATAATGCTGCTAAGAAGGGGGTTCTTTTATCCAAATAATTCATTTCCAATGCCGCGATACTAAAGGTGTTTATTTTGTGATCCTCACGTTCAGAGAGAATATAAACGTTATTCAAATCCACGGTCGTGCGGTAACTATCCCAGATCGCAAAGATGTAGACTGGAATATAAATCAAGAGCCAGCGGGTATCCAATACTTCTTTTGCCATAGGTACGTTCCCCTGGAAAGAATAAATCATGGCCAGATTGACATGTGCTTTCAGGTTTATCACGACTTCCCAAGTTAACAAAAGGTATCCTCTTATATACTTAGAAAGTAATAAATGGCCAAACCCGGGAAAAGACACTGACCACCATGCAATGATGTACGGATTCCTTAAATGGATTTGGGTTGTTCCAAGTATACTGACATGAGCGGTATATCTCCTTGCAGTGTTATCGTTCGTATAGTTATCCAATAAGAGCCCATCCCCAAAAATTAAATAATACCTTTATTTTTCCATACTTTTGAATATTTATGATAACTGTTTCCTTAAATACTGGATTCGAAAAAAACATACCTTTCAAGACGAGCTCAATCGCAATAAATACATATATACTGATGATAGTGAAATCCCCTTTTTACATTTAAATTAATTCTTATTAGGGCTGCACTCATAGTGAAAAATCCAATCATTCAATAAAAAACATGAGAATAACTCCAACATCCATTCGTTGTACATCATGTAAAGGCCTTTCAACCATATAAGGAGCGAAGTAAATGAAAAGTTCACCGACCAATTTCATCATCAGGTTAAAAAAGAAAAAAGAGGATGCATTGGAGTACATTATCGATGCTTACATGCCACTCGCGAAAACCATTGCCAAAAAGATTTTGCACAACAGAAATCGACTTGATATCGATGAATGTATCAACGATGTGTTCCTGACCGTCTGGCAAAATGCCCATCAGTTTAAAGGAGAACCTGAGGACTTCAAAAAATGGATTGGGATGATCACAAAGTATAAAGCAATCGACCGATACCGGCAGGCAGAGAAGCGCAACGCACGTGAACAAACGGACGAATCCCTACTTCAAAAAGGAAGTTCTCTCGAAACCGATACCTCCGTATTGCAGCGGGAAGAAAAAAATGAATTATTAGCGGCGATCAGCCAGCTTGAGGACCTGGACCGGGATATTTTCATGATGAACTATTATTTAGATTTAACGAACAAGGAAATTGCAGATCAATTAAACCTTTCGAAAGCGGCAGTGGATAACCGTTTATACCGCGGAAAGAAAAAGTTAGCGTCGAATGTGAAATTAAAGGAGCGGCTGGTATGAGCATGAAGGAATGGATGGATTTAGATATAGAGTCACTTGAACTTGAAGAAGTGACAGAGTTGGAAAAAAAGCGCGTGAAACAGCATGTACTGAAGAAGCTCGAAAATAAGCACGCATGGAGGAATATCGCTGTGGCATCCGTTATGCTGATCGGAATCTCCACTGCTGCGGGTTATGCCTACCCTTCCTTGGCATCGCAGGTTCCCTTCATGGATGATGTCATACAGTATTTCAGTAATGACGAGGCAGGCAAAGAATTCGACGAGTTCTCGACGGATATCGGTCTGGCTGAGATGAGCAACGGGGTGACCGTCATGATCGATAATGCCGTGTATGACGGAACGAATATAACGGTCTCCTATGCGATTGAAACGGATAAAGACTTCGGGGAAGGCATGAACAGCGGGGCACATTGGTTCGACATCGCAGGTTCGAATGGAAGCGGCGGGAGTAGTGAAATCACGAAGATCGGCCCTAATCGCTATGTCGGTTTGTCTACCATCACGCCGAGCTTTAAAGGCGGGGACTTTCCGGAAAAGGTGGATATCACATGGGAACCACAGACGCTTTACAGCACGTCGAATGATGTAAAGGTCCATGGAGAATGGTCATTCGCCTTTTCCTTAAAACGACTGGTAGGAGACGTCAGGCTCGTAAACGAAACCGTTAAAACGAACGATATTCACTTTACATTAAAATCAGTTGAGCTTACCGATGTTTCAACAGTGATCGCCTATGAACAGGTGGTCACAGACACACTTCTCCTGGAGTGGCCGGAAGTTTCACCGGTATTCAAAGTGACGGACGACCTGGGCCATGTCTACCTGGATGGAACGGGGGGCGGAGGCTTTTCAGCGGATAATGGCAAAACATTGGAAGGCACAACAACATTCAGTACCATTCAAGAAGGTGCAACTAAACTCATCATCAAACCCGTGGAAATTGCCAGTCTGGGGTCCGGGAAAGATCATACTGAAATGGAACTCGAACCCATTATCATTGATTTAGAATAATAATTTCTTCTTCCCCTATCGAAGTTGAAGGACTTTAATAGGGGATCTATTTATTTTCAAAGGATTACAGCGTCCCGATATCGGATTGAATCAATCTTGATACTATTTCATCCATAAGCGTTACCTGTATCCCTTCATCCCACTCTCAAATGCTTCCGGGTCGTCATTCTCAACTCCATGGAGTGCTTCCTGCAATGCAAATGTACCCCGGTAAAAGTTCATTCTGGCAAAAATCCGGTCCCCATTCTGATACATCTCCAGGCACCTTCTGACGAAAGGTTCGCCGTAACTGGATAATAGTCCTGCAAAGTCATAAGCGGGATCGCCCACTTCCGATTCACCAAAATCGATGATTCCGGATACTTCATTTCTTTCCCTATTCCAGAGAATATTCGATGCACCAAAGTCTCCATGTGTGAGGACCGGTTTGAAATCCAGAAGTTCATTTTTGGATAAGAACGAATCGAAGTGCCGGCTGACTTCCAGCTTAGCTTTCACATTCATATGGGGAAAGAGTTTCTCTCTGAATCTTTCGTATAAATCTTCAATCGAGCTCCGAATATCATCGATGCTGTTCTTTTCAACCTCTAAATCTTCGACAGGCCGGGAGTGCAATTCAGTCAAAAATTTCACCAATTGGGAAGCGATTTTAAGACTATGTTCTTCATACTCTTTAAAAACCCCTGGCCATAAAGGATCACCCTCAATCAACCTGTATCCGGTAAACACTTTCCCCACTTCTGCGGGCTCCATGGATTGGTAAAGGGGGTATGGGACCGGCAATGAGAGGTTTCCCTTTATACTTTCCAATACGCCCGTTTCTTTCTTCAACTTCCTGATCCCTTCCATGTACTTGGGGAATCGGAACACGATGGAATGGTTAACAATGAGAACATCATTATTCTGACCGATTTCATTCACTTCACTGTGAGTAATCTCAAACTCAGGGTAGACTTCTCTTATTCTCTTTTCATGGATGGGCACTATATATCTGCCTCCTCTATTTCCTATTCTTCCAAAACAACTCATACTCCTCTGCAAACCGCTCTGCCTCTTCAAGAAACGGGTAGTGGTTACTCTTCTCAAAGATGATCAATCTGGAATCCGGTATACCTTCAGCCATTTCAATCGAGTACTTTAATGGACATTGGACATCATATCTCCCACACATGACTAACGTGGGGACTGAAATAAACTCCAGTTTTCTTGTGATATCATACACTTGTAGTTCACGAATAAAAAAGTTCATTCTTGCGGCAGACATCCCTTTATGAATATCAAGCGAAAAAAGTTCACTATATTTTTCAGGTTTATATAATGACAATTTCGTCCTTTCCACTGAAAGCTCTTTTCTTTTTTCAAGTGGTAAATTCGGTTGCTTCAGTGTTTCAATCAACTCCTGCATCCTGTCAAAATCAGGGTGTGCTTTGTTGTAGATGCAGTCTTCCGAAAAGGTCATATACTCTCTCGCAGCCGCCCCGACAATCACAGTGAAATCCAGATTTTTTGAGAAGTGAATTCCGTAGAGGACGCCCAACATCCCTCCAGTAGAATGACCGGCAAATCCCCACTGACGAAACCCTAACTCTTCCCGTACCGATTCCAGATCAAATATGGTTTCCAGCATACTCAGCTGATATGATTCAGTTGCTTTGTCAGAGCCCCCTGCTTCCCGCAAGTTGATCAAGAAGACCTGGTTGGTTCCTGTGAACGCCTCTGCAAAATAGTCTCCAGTATGATTGAACTCAGAATAATGGTGTGTGACACATAGGGGATCTCCCTGTCCTTTGATAAAAACTTCAAATACTCCACGAGTTGTATGCAGTAATTTTCTTTCCCATTTTTTCATCTCTACACCCCTCTTTTTATACTTTTAAAAAGGTCTCACCTGATCCGGGACGATCCCTACCAATCTTCTGCCCGTCAATCATATGACACTATTCCCACTCACTTATCTTTTTAATATCACTAGCGCTCACCCTTCCAAGTGAGCCTTCTTCTAACATTTCGTCAACTTCAACAACAATTTTATCTCCCTCAGAAAAACCTTGGGCATTTTCAGTCTCTACATATAAAAAGGTCATAACAAAATTCGCTAATTCTTCCCGTTTTACATTCTTCAACGACTCGTAGTCGGTGGCAGTCAAATCCTCTCCAATCAATATCTGATTCTCTTCAACTTCCATGACGTAACCATAAATGACATTTTCACTGGTTTGGGTAGGGTTTTCAAATGAATGAATGATGTACTCAGCGATATCTGTAAACTTGTTCGTTTTTTCACTAGATTCACAGGATTTCCAGTTGAACGTGCGGTCTGCTCCATTTATTTTCACATACATGGAATAGGTATCCGTTTGTTTCTCTTTAGTACATGCATCACTCGAGGGCTTTGAATTCAAATAATTCGCCAACACCAGCTGCTTGTACACTTCTTGCTTATCCTTTTCATTTAGTTGTATGGTTTTTTGTTTTTGACCATTTTCACCATAGGATAATTCTGCTTCAAATACGTCCTGCCGTTTTACATTGTAAGAAACCGTAAGGACCTCACTCATATCCCCGTGGGTTCCTTTACAACCCGTCAGATAATACGTCAGGTTGGTTGGATTTTCTTCTTTATTCATTTTTCGGCATTGAAAGGTATCCACACCGCCATTTCCATATTGATCTCTCGTAAAGTCGTTTTTTACCTCTATATAGTGCCCATCGTAAGATAAATCCGTTATAATGGGATCCCCTTCTATCGTATAGTGGATGACTCTTAAATCTCCATTTTCATCCTTTTCTACCTGCTGAAAATAATTCTCCATGTTATCCAGCCCTGTGATTCCACCGTGCATATCTATCACATCAGCATTCAGTTCAGAACCCTCTCCATCAGCAGGCTGTGCAGCCTGATCTGATTCCCCGCATCCGGTCAGAATAAAGAGAATAACGGAAAGTATCCACACCCATTTTTGAGTTACCATCATCATCCCTCCTGTTTATAATCAATGAAGAATCAAATTTTTTATCCAACATGCTATAGCATTTAATAGAGTATAAATTACAAGTTATATCTATGAAATAGTTCGGGGTAATGGAAGGAATATCCTTTAAATTTAAAGAATAGGAAGAGGAGAGAGTTTGATGATACCTGTTCGTTGTATTAATAATGAGGTTTTTAAATAGAAGGAGGAATGTTTTATGCTGTTTATGATGATTGTTAAGGCAGGTGTGCGGGTAGCGGCAAAAGGACTTCATCCAAGTTCAAATGGGATTCGCCTCTCGTACCCGGAACCAGGGGGGAAAACCGGTGCTTACGGCAGGTCCATTCCCTGAAACGGCCGAATTAGTTGCAGGTTTTTTTCTAATTGATGTGAAGTCGAGGAAAGAAGCCATCGAGTGGGCGATGCGGATGCCGGATCCACAAGGACATGGGGAAGGTCAGATTGAATTACGTCAAGTATTTGAGGTGCCGGGGCAAACTAGTAAACATTCGTGACATTGTTTAATCCAACGAAGAAAAAATCATAAAAGAATTCCGGAAAACAATCTTTTAAATTTTACCGATAAAAAAACAAGCTCAGGTCCTTATACTCCGAGCTTGTTTCGTCGCTAGTAACCTCTTATTATCTTTAGATCAGCCGCACGCTGACTGTCAAACAGTGCAAGGAAGAATGCTTCTTCCTTTGTTCTACATGCTCTTTCCATATTTCAACCATTCTATCGTCCCCTTTAGGCTGACTTTCGTTCGATGCCTCGTAGCCACGCTGTTAACAGTACAGCTCCTGCCACCATGATGGCACCGATCCAAGGTGTATGGATCAAACCGATTCCATCCACAATCATTCCTCCGACAAAGGAACCGATGGCAATCCCGACGTTAAATGCGGCAATATTCAGTGCAGATGCCACATTGACCGCTGAAGGAACATATTTTTCAGCCAGGTTCACAACAAGGACCTGCAGCCCTGGCACGTTCATGAAAGCGAATAATCCCATTAGGAAGATTGCAATTAGACCTGCCACTTTAAATGGTGCTGCAAAGGTAAGAGCTACTAGAATGATGGCTTGCAGAACAAACATCCAGAATAACGCTTTTAATGGACTCTTGTCGGATGCTTTCCCTCCAACGACATTTCCGATGGCGACGGCAATTCCGTATACAAGCAGGATAATACTGACCCACTTCGCACTGAACCCCGTTACGTCTTGCAATAGTGGTGTTAAATACGTGAACGCGACAAACGTACCTCCATACCCCAGTGCGGTGATGGCAAAGGCTAATAGTAATCGGCCATTCGCAAGAATTTTTAATTGTTCGCTGAACTTAGCAGGCGGTGCTTCTTTCAAATCTTTCGGTACAAGGATGGAACTGGCAATGATTCCTACAATACCGAGAAGAGCAACTCCCCAGAATGTGGCTCTCCATCCGAATGCCTGTCCGATGAAGGTTCCAAGTGGTACTCCAGTAACTGTCGCAACTGTCAAACCTGTGAACATAAAGGCAATGGCACTTGCCCGCTTATGGGCAGGCACTAAATCGGCCGCAATCGTCGATCCGATTGAGAAGAATATTCCGTGTGAAAATGCTGTGATAAAACGGGCAACTAACAATAGTCCAAAGCTTGTGGACATCGCCGCAACCGAGTTTCCTACAATAAATACGAGCATCAAGGACATAAGCAGAGATTTTCTGCTCATCTTACCGGTCAATGCCGTCAACACCGGTGCTCCGATGGCCACTCCTATGGCATAACCTGAAATCAACAATCCTGCGAGTGTAATCGATATCGATAAATCATCGGCAATCGATGATAATAATCCTACGGGCACAAATTCTGTCGTTCCAATTCCAAAGGCACTTATGGCCAGGGCAAGTAACGCCGGTGTGCCGCCTTTCGTTTTTGATTGATCTATAGTAGCTGAAGTTGAACTCATAACGTAACTTCCTCCTTAATTGGTTGTATGATTTAAAATAAAATAAGAAACGAAGGAAACGAAGGCGCCTTTCATTTCTCTGTACACATTATGATAATGAGTACAAATAACTTATGGAAGTACGCACTTTAAAGTCATGTAGGTACTTTTTTGTAACCTAGGGACTTCCAAGTGCCTATACGCCTTTCAAACCCCTTCCGCTGAATCCGGCAGGTACTGTTTGAAAAGCTAAACTGAATTATGAGGGATAGCTAACTTTTTGGGAAGAACGCACTTTGAAGTGGCATAGGCACCTGGAAGTACCTATGAACGGTAAGCTCTTTCCTAGTCAAACGGCTGGGAAGTGGGTACACTAAAAAAGGAATGATGTTATAGAGGAGAGTAGATGATGAAAGCACTTGTGTTTGAAAAGTTCGGTGGACCGGAGGTCCTGCATTACCAGGAAATCGATGCGCCCGAAATCGGACCGGATGACGTTTTAGTTGGAATGAAGGCAATCGGCCTGAATTTCGCCGATGTATATAGAAGAAAAGGCAACTATCACTTGGCTGGAAACCCTCCGTACATATGTGGGTATGAAGGAGCAGGGATCGTCAAACAAGTAGGAAGCAACGTCACGGGAATAGAAGCTGGAGACCGAATCGCTTTTGCCGATGTACCGTATGCCAACGCTGAACTTGTGGCAGTCCCAAAAGAAAAAGCCATCCCGCTGCCAAATGATATATCGTATGAAACGGCTGCATCCCTTTTGTTGCAGGGTCTTACTGCTCATTATTTAACGAAAGACAGCTATAAGATAAAAAATGGGGATACTGTTTTGATCCATGCAGCTGCAGGTGGGGTCGGACAGCTCCTTGTACAAATCGTAAAGATCTTAGGCGGAACCGTCATCGGGTTGACTTCTTCAGAAGAAAAGAGAGAAGCGGCCCTGTCTATTGGAGCCGACAACATGTTTTTATATAGCGACGACTGGAAGCAACTGGTGAAGGCTGTGACTGATGGTAAAGGCGTAAACGTTGTCTATGAATCAGTGGGTTCCACATTGATGGACAGTTTCGAGGTCACACAGATCGGAGGGACGGTCGTATTCTTCGGTATGGCGGGAGGCGATCCGGTTTCCGTTGATCCCCGTATGCTGATGGACACCTCGAAAACCCTGACTGGCGGAGATCTGTGGAATGTGTTGACATCTCACGAAGAACGGGTGACCCGCTCACACGAGTTATTCGGTTGGATTCAGGAAGGAAAGTTGAAGGTTTCTGAACCAACGGTCTTTCCTTTAAGCGAGGGTGCAAAAGCTCATGAATATTTAGAGAGTAGAAAAAGTACTGGTAAAATCTTATTCATTCCTTAATCAAATACTAAAGAGACCCGGTCCCTAAAACGTAACCGGGTCTCTTATACCTTATAAATCCTGCGACAACCGAACCATATCCCTGCACTGGATCCCATTCTCAAAAATTGGTTCAGGATAGTGCCTGACAAAAAAGTCCAAATCCACCCCGACAATTCTGAATCCACACTTTTGATAAAGGGCCAACTGGCCAACGCCTGAGTTCCCAGTCCCAACTTCGATGGTCTTGTAGCCTTTCTCCCTGGCAATCTTTACAGCATCCCTTACCAGCTGTTTCCCGATACCTTTTCCATGCAGGTCTTCTAAAACGGCTACATTGACTAGTTCAATCGTTTCGGGTCTTGTGGGAAGTAATACGTATGTGCCGACAACCTTTTGTTCAAGCTCCGCTACAAAGCATTCGCCCCTTGAAACGTATTCCTTCACAATCTCCTCTGAAGGATCTGCCAAGAGGAGCAATTCCATTGGAAATTCTTCATTTGTCTTCCGTTTTCTGATAATCATTTACTGCCTCCACTGAATGTTTCGTGATCAATTCCAACCTAAGCATAACGTATTCTTGGCGGGGAGGTAATGGCGTTTCTACATAGTTAGAGAAAAAAATATTCATCTGGGCATATCCTCTTTACTCACCTGAATTCGATTGTATACTAAGTATATATTCTTCATCTTGAAGATAGTGGTTTAAGGCAGGACCCCTGATGTAAATCGAAAAATTCCTTATTTGTAGCGGCTTACCAGTGTGATTGGTAAGCTATTTTTTTGGACTTTTATATGTACATGCTCTTTAATGGTACCCGCAATCCATTCTTCCATGTACAAGAAATGATTATGTAACACAAAGACGTCAAGCACCCTGTTTTAAGATGCTTGACGCCTCGTCTCGTGCTTTCTAACAATTAGTACTCCTCATTCACAACAGAAAATTCATCAATCACATCACCATCGGAGGTCTTAGTGATGAACGTGATCGTATCCTTATCCACCTTCGCACTCATATACACGGCGATGTTTTCCATGTTGACGTACTCGAATTTCTCATCTGCCACTGCATCATAGTGCTTTTTACCAGTGGTGCCGGCGACTACATAAACCGTTCCATTTTCATCTTCTTTGCCTTCTTTCAGTTTTTTCGTTCTGCCGTAGGCATGATCGTGTCCGGAGAAGACGATGTCGATTCCAAGTTCATCTGCGACCGGAGGCAGCTTTTCCTTCATGATTTCATTGCCGCCAAACGGATTCGTATAGTACGGAGGCTTATGAGTCACAAGAATTTTCCAAGGTTTATCCGAGCTCTCCATATCTTGTTTCAGCCATTCCAATTGTTGATCAAGCACCTTACTATCACTTGTAAAGCCTAGCACACTAATGTGCATGTTGTGATAATCAACGGAATACGTGCCGCCTATGTCTGCATCCGGACCATTTTCAGGTGAGCCAAGGATCGCTTTTGCTATACCGGCGTCATTGTCTCCCATGTATTCATGGTTCCCCAGAGCCGCAACAAGATTGGTCGTGCGAATCTTGTCATACTGACTCATTACTCCTAAAACATCATCCCATTGTTTGAATTTAGAAGATTCATCGACAAGGTCACCGACATGAATCATAAATGCAGGGTCCTGTTCATTTATATTTGAAAGGATCTGATCAAACAGGCTCAAGTCAGATGGTGATTGCGTGTCACCCAATACCGCAAATTCGAATTGATTGTCTCGTTTTAACGTAGTGAATTCCTGCATATCACTCCAATTCTCACCATTTCCAACTCGGTATACATACGTCGTGTCCTGCTTGAGCTTCTCCACTGTAACCTGATTGACTCGAGCGATGCCATTCTTGGTTACATCCAACTCTCCAGTGAAAACCTCATTGCTCCATGACCCCTTAGCGGTTAAAAGGCCCTTATCGCCTTTCTTGTCATAATCCTTCTTTCTTGCATATTGAATGATAGGCGTTTCTTCTTTACCTAGTGGACTGGACATCCAGGTAAACGTTTTAGACTTATAAGGATCATCCGTGGTTGGAGAAATGACATTCTTCATTTCGTCCTTTTCCACTAAAGCTGGATACGTTTGTGTGTCAACCTTGAATGAATATCTCCCGTCTTTTACCGAATATAGGGTAATTTTCTTAATGTCATCCGTAATAGAATCGACAACGAGTGAACCGTCACCTTCTGTTTTCCCAAGTGTAATAGGTTCCTCGTTTCCATCTATGGAGGCGAAAACCTCCGCACCACTGACAGGCTGACCCTCTTGATCCATCACCTTAAGTGCTGCAGGCTCCCCAATTAAAATGGGATCTGCTTCGATTTTTAACGCTGCCTCTACTTCCACACTTAAAGGTTTCATAGAATAGGTGGAGATGAATGTATCTTCTGCAGGAGGAGCATAGGTTACTTCTCCCTTGATCATCTCTACATTCAGTTTGCTGCCTTCATATGTGGAATCTGGAATTCTTAATTGAATTTTGGCTGCCTCTGCTGTTGTACCCTTTTCACCATTATTCACTAGATGTATAGTAAGGATTCCCGTTTCAATGTCGTAGCTTGATGTACTTCCAGTAAAGCCGGCTGCAAATGTAACGTCTTCAACTGGAAACCTTTTATCCACTTGGAGTTTCATAGTAGATTCAGAGATTTCAGCTGGATTTGTTGCGTTAACAGCCAGTTCAAATTGATCCCCTAAATATGCCTTTTCCTGATTTTGAATGATTTCGATCTTGGCAGATCCAGTGTTCACTGTAAAATAGCCTGTTTTCACTGCCTGGTTCCCGAATTTATCAGGCACCATCAAGGTAAATTGATGTGTACCATCTGCCCACTGTAATCCGCTTAGGGAAACAGAACCGTCCATATCATAAGAGAAATGTCCCGCACGCTTGGAATACTCCTCACCATCCACAAACAATTTAATCTTTTCCCAATCAATTCCTGTTTTGTACGGATCCTCTTCATACTCATGAACATCTGCCTTCAAATTCACTGCGCTGTTTGTATATTCTTTTTCGTCTGCATTAATGGATTCAATGACAGGCGGATATAAGTCATCTACTTTTTCGCCGTAAACCGCACGGATATTATCAATATAGAGGGACCCTTTTGTCATAGGGCCTGTGATGCCCGATTTCGTCGACATCACTCTGAAGGCCTGTGTACCGGATACTTTAAATGGGCCAGTAAAGGATGATGGAATGTCGGCTTCGATGTATTTCCAGCCGATCCAGTCGATCCCAGGCTTCTCTCCGGTTAGATTAATCGATTGATTCTTATTGTTCCCATCCACAATCAACATCCGGAGCCAGTACCCTTGTGCCTCAGGTGTTCCATATACCCACATTCCGAGGCTTTGTGGATCCCCTTCAATCTCCGTATTCACTCCCGGTCCGGCGTATACTCCAAGGGTCGTTCCAGTCTGTGCATTGGTGAAATCAAAATCAAGCTTTAAAGACTGATCCCCAAATCGAACCGGATCCGGGTAGTTTGATAGACTTAGAGTCCCCTTTTCTCCCCGATTGGCTGTAGCTGTCTTCCACGTACCTAAATCGTCTTCGAAATCAAATAACACTTTTGGAAGCGTTCCGACAGAAATTTTCAACTGAGCTGTCAGATCCGTATTTTTCAGCTTTGCCTTGATTATGCCGTTGACACTTTGGTCATTTGTATGAAGGACACCTTCGTCATCAATCGTGCCCAGTCCTTCAGGAATTTCAAACTCTACGTCATCGAGCTTCCAATCGACTACCCGCTTTTCAAACGTTGCGATAAGTCCCAATGGAATCTCACTGTTTCTGGCAACAGTCAGTTCCGGTGAAGAGAAGGCAATCTTGTCAGGTGCAGCAATCTCAATGATGCTTTTGCCAACCTCTTCTCCTTGATGGTTCAACAGCACATAAAATTGACCTGTCTTACCATTAGAGCGAAACACTCCGTTTTCATCGATGGTACCAAATGACGAATCGGATAATTCCCATGTCAGTCCAGAGTCTGGAAGAGGTGCTGAAGCCATGGACTTATCTCTGCCTTTTGCACTGAAGTCTATGGTAGACCCCGGTGTGAAGGATTGATCATAAGGGTAGACATACGCAGAGTGAAAGGCATGGTCCGAAGGCTCTTTTGACACAACAAGCCATGAATTGGCCACACTTCTCTCGCCACGATCGGAAGGCATATTATCGACCTCGAGATCATCCCCTCCAAGTGTACGGGTTGTATACGTAGAGGATCCACCACCATCCAGGTTGAGAGCCGTCACTGCCCCTAAGTCGATCATCATTTGTGCTAAATCAGGCATGGAGATCCCACTGGAATAAGGCTCCTGTCTGCCGTCGATCACAGCAAAGAATACATCACCATCCGCTTTGATTCCGACAGCCGTACGAGGCTCTTTATCCGCTCCTGTTTGAGGAGTTTGATAGATTTGACTGTTTTTTACGAGAATCGCATTTCCACCAAGGGCTTCTTGCAATTCATCCTTGACTCCATCATACTCGGCAGTACTTCCGATCACTGCTTCCCCTGACTTTTTCATTCCAAAGAAACCCCACCCTTGACGAAGTTGATCTTTGATCCCGATTCCATCTTTGAACACAATCCCTGTCGGTTCTCCTGTCGCCATATTATAAAAATCGGCGTTCACAGCAGCCACCACTTTATGATTTTCTCCATCTGCGGCACTGGCCTGCTGCCTGACAGGTTGTAGTCCAAACTCCTCCCCGTCATTCGGTGTTCCCGCTTCAATCGACACGCCGGGGTTCTGAACATCCACATCCACTACAAAACTCTCAATCTTCTTTCCATCGGTACCTTCGAAGCTGTAATGCTTCTCCATGACACCTGGGGCAAGATCCGCCCGGTATTCATTAATCGGTGTTTGTACCACTGGAGAATCCAAATCAAAATCACCCAGTGCTTCTGCAAAATTTGGTGAAAACATGGTGCCCGCGACTGCAATTGACAGTACAACAGGTAATACCCTCTTTAAGGATTTCCTCATCTTCAAGCCTCCTATAATCGTATTCCACATTTCGATAAAATCCATCGATAAATGACATGTTTATCATACTGGAAAAATATTAAAGGATTGTATATTTTTCATTAATTTAGAAGAATGAAACAAAAAGAGGCAATAGGACCTATTATCTTCAACTATTTCCCATTCTAAGGCAGTAATTGTTTTTTAAAGATAGCTGTATGACTCCCTAAATTTAAAATAATGAGCATCATTACAGAAAAAAGCTGTAGATCAGCTACCTGATCTACAGCTTCACCCGACATCCCTCTAAGACATCTTTTATTTCGTCGACATTTTCGACTATAAAAGTAGGGTCAGACTGACTGATTTCTTCAAATGAACCATATCCATACGTCACCCCAATAGAGTCAATTCCGGTATAGTGTGCCCCAATGATATCGTGCTTCCGGTCTCCTATCATAATAAAGCTGCCTGCTTCATATTCATGATAAACATCTAGAATGTATTGAATGATTTCAGCTTTTGACGTTCTTGTTCCATCGAGGTTGCTTCCTGCAATCAGATCAAAAAACTGGTCAATAGTAAAATACTTAAGGATTTGTTCAGCAAAAACAGTAGGCTTTGATGTTGCAACCACCAACGTAAACCCTTTTTCTTTTAACGTTTTCAATAGTGATGGAATATTTGGATAGAGTTTGTTTTCAAACATTCCCTTCTCCTTGAACCGCTCTCTGTAAAAATCAATTGCTCTTTGTATTTTCAGCTCATTAAAATCGTAATGTTCAGCAAATGACACTTGTAATGGTGGCCCAATGAAACATTCGAGCTCATGAACATCAGGAACCTCTACGTCCATATTCTCCAATGCATATTGAACCGATTTAGTAATTCCTTCTTTTGGGTCGGAAAGTGTTCCATCTAAATCGAATAGAATGATTTTATATTTGTTCATATAAACTCCTTTCTTATTAAGCAGGATCAGTTATTTCTTACATTCTTCAAATACTCTATCTTCCCAATATCTTTATGATTATTTTGATCTGCCCGATAGCTGTCCTTAGATGACGCCTCGTAAACACGTAAATACTGCTCGGGATTCAGAAGATAATATTTCACCTCTTCCTTTCGATGCATTTCCAGATTCTCCAATCGTACCCCTGCGAAGTCCGGTAAAGTGTCGATAATTCCAAACTCAACGGATAATCCGTCTTTTGAGAACTCATGTTCATGCAAATCGATTAGGGTATAGTCCATTGAATTCATGATCTTCACAATTTCATTCCAGTTATGTATAGATGTTTCAGGCGGCACTTCCCACCCTCCTTCATCACCAGGTACATGTATATCCAGGTCCTCTGCATCCCAACTCTTTCCCGTTACCACTTCTAAACCAACCGAACCCATTAACAATGGAATAATTCCACGATCATTTAGGCTTTGGGCAATTCTTATAAACTCATTAAATTTGCGATGATCCATTTGTTTGTTCCTCCACACTTCCTACTTTTCAAAAAACTCATCCCTCAGAATACTCATCCTCAACCGGTCTACAAATTCACCGTTCCTCAGCCGGTCCTGCCTTAATATGCCTTCTTCCACGTATCCCTTCTATAAGACTTGATCGCTTTTTCATTATCAATCTCTACTCTTAACCAAATCTTGTTCAGCTCTAATTCCTCGAATCCCCATTGGAGCATTTCATGCATCGCACTTAAAACGTACCCTCTCCCCCAGTAGCGTTTATCCCCTATAGCTACACCTAATTCTGCATGTTTGTTTAATCGATCGATGTTTTTTAAATCGATCCAGCCGATGTGATTGCCTTCTTTCGTCATGATGGCTTTCTGTTCATATCCATTCGTCCTCTTGATGCACATGTCAATCCAGGCAAGGGTTTCTTCCCGGCTGAATGGAGGATATTTCTCCGGCATGTTCAAGTGCTTCGTTACTTCTCTATCCAGACACCACTGGTATCGGTCTTCTGCATCATCCAGCGTCAATTCTCTTAATGTTACGTTTGGCCATTGAGTCGGTTTCATGGTAGTTTTCCTTTTCATAGTTGAGTGCTTTTGTAATGATTTAATACTTCAAATAGAACCGCTTTGTTGTATTTCGTTTTCCCATGGATTCTTTCAGCCCATTCTTCCACCGTTTCAAGCTTCGGATCCTTCATCAGCCCTTCTGTCGTACTTAGAAAGCTCTCCCAGTTATAAAACTCCCAATGAGCAATTTCAGATTTGTACGGGATTCTGCATTCCAATAATGGATGGTTCTTTATCATATGTTGAGAATGCTCAGCAGCCATTATAAAAGTATCCATCTCAACTGGCTCTGTCTGAAAAACTTGCCTCGATACTTTTCCATTTGGTCGATGATAAAGAATTTCTGTACCTGATGGGTGATCTTGAACCTGTACCCTTGCTGCAGGGAAGAAACCACTTACCTTTTCGTTGGTATAATCTATGCTATCCGTATCTATTAATATCGGATTCAACCATTGGTCACCTAAATCACAAAGGAAGCGTTCACCCTTTTCATTCAGTGCGATGACAGCCGCATGAGCATCTTCCGAGTTCAGGTTATGACCAACGGGATAAGCTATGACGCCATCCTTCTTAAATTCATCAAGTAACCAGAGTGCAAGATCGAAACAATTCCCGGACATCCCGAATTGTTCCCGATGCTCCTTCATTAGAGAAACATCCCGCTGTTTCTTCTCGCTTCCCCCGTTATAAAACCAAACCTTTGTTAATGTCTCCATGGGAAAATCATTGAATTTCTCCCACGTCTTTAAAATACTTTCTGAAGCGTTCATTCTTGCACCTCGGATTCTTTCTTTAATTGATCTATGTATGGCTTGATATAGCTTTTATATTCGTCCGTTAAACCATCTGGCAGATTATTGAGTTTGAAAAATTTGATATCAACAGATTCTGTTTTATCGACCTCCAATTTCCCTCTTATGTCCTTTGTGGTATAAACGGCTGTGACGGAATACAATTCATCCCCATTCGATACTTTAAAATAATAGTCAGGCCCGGAGAACACATTTACCAGAGTCAGTTCCCCTATCTCAAGACCGGTTTCTTCCATCACTTCTCGCTTTGCTGTCTCCTCTAAACTTTCCCCCAATTCCATCAATCCTCCCGGCAGTCCCCAACCACCGTCCGTCCGGTGCTGCAGAAGCAGTTCATGATGATCGTTTAAGATAATGACGACAGATCCGGGTAGGATTAAGGGGCTGGTGCCAACCAGTTTTCGCAGATCTTGGACATAGTTCATCATTTCCCCTCCCTTATTTGTTCAAGTTTTACACGCTCCCACCACTTTTTCATATCCTATGACAAGAATAGACTACTCTTCACTTGAAATAACATGGTTGATCATAGCCGTATACACTTTTTAATCCATTAGGAGACACTATTTATCCTGATTTGAGATTATTAATCCTATTACAGATTAATTAATCCGAAATTCCAATAATCAATCCTGATTCAAAATAATGTAACATCCTTGTCGAATTTTATTTATAGTTACGGCTATTTGGAGCATGCTTATATGACTTAGCTTCATTACTGACAATTCCAATTATTCCAGTTTACTGACAACAACTCGATATATATATAGTTATAAAAAAAGAAGCCTATTTGTCAGTGAATGCTCTGTAAGAGACTGAACCAGTCCTTCGTCAAACCAGGAAGAATTTTCAAGTAGCGTGTCATCCAAGTCAAATAAAAGAAGGCTATACTTTTTCATTGACGTATCAACCCTTTTAATCGTTTTTTATAGAGTACGAAATCACTTGTATACTAAAGTTGCGTCTTCAACACAACTTCCCCCCACATCATTTCACCCGTCTTCTCAAATCCCAGACTTTTATATAACTTTATAGCACTCACATTCTCCGGTTCCGCACTTGTGAATAATTCTATATTTCCATATGTATGTGTCAGTTCTTTTAAAAGTAGTTGCGTTGCCTTTTTCCCATAGCCTCTCCCTTGATAATTCTGATCGATCATTAACCGGCTCATCTCCATACGGTTTGTGTCAGGGTCGATCCCATACATGATGAACCCTACCATGCTATGTTGATGATAAATAGCCAATGGATATTGTTCTTCCATAAATGTTGATTGCAGCAATGAATAAGCGTTATCTGCGACAAATTCCTTCTGATGTTCCGAAACAGATAAGGTTACACATTCCTCCCAATTGTCAGCATTGATCTCCTTTAATGCCAGATTCATATAAACCACCCTTTCGATATTGTGGATGAAACCGTCCAGCGATTACTTTTATATCTTGTTCTTTCAATCAACGATGTGACGGCCAGGAACCTTGCATTTTCCTCATTTGAATAATTTGACCCGTATGGTATGCCTCATGAAGCATGATGTCTAAGAGCTTTTCTTCCAGAGCATTATGTTCAAGTTCTTCAGTCGTAGTTCTACCAAGTGCTTCTCTTAAAAGACGGTGAGCGGCATCAGCACGTTCAACGACTGCTCTCCAGGCCTTGTCGTCATTTAGTTGTTCCGTAAGGTAGAAGGTTTCATTTCCATCGAGGGTTTGATTCCATTCTCGGCCTTCTAATTGTGCTGTTAGTCTTTCTTTGTAATAAGTAAGATGATTTACATTCTCCCATATGGTTTTGGTCGCCTCTCCATCCGGTCTCCATCTCGCCTGTGCTGCTGTGATTCCTTCTATTGAAGGTTTGAATGGGGCATACCAACTTTCCTGGTCGTATGTAGTATCGAGCATTCTTAAGAGCAAGTCAGTTCGTTTCATAAGTGTTTTCCTCCTTGGAATTGAAGTTTCATATTGATAGTACTTCAGCATAAAGTGAAGAACTCCTTCTTTTAATAGGGTGGGGACAAAGAATCTGGCCAGACCACATCTTTCCTTTCCACACTCTTTTTCACATAATGTAAGCCATCCGGGAAAATAGTAAGGGCATATGCAAAAAGGAGAATTCACAATGAAAAAAGCTATCGTCTTTACCATCATTCTTGCTCTTATTTTTCCATCAACACCCTCCGCATCCCTAGAGAATCAAGTTAAAGCTGCTTTTATAAGGGAGGGGAATTTGTGGACCTTGATAGATAGCCAAGAAACACAAATAACGAATTCCGAAAACGTCCACTCTCAACCCAAATGGTCAACCGACGGAACCTGGCTTGCCTATCAAGTAGAAACCACTTCTGAATTCGATAAAGGGGAAATGCAGTCAGAACTGTGGACTTACAATCTTAAAACGGGGAAAAAGAAGAAAATTTCTTATAACGGTCATTCTCCAGAATGGGCTCCCCATAAAAACCATGTTGCTTATAATAATAGAGGAATTTTAGATATTTCAGACCTCAAGCGTTTCTACAACATTGCAACCGGGGTCAGTGACTTCACGTGGTTTCCGGACGGTAGTGGATTCCTTCTTTCTTCATCAGGAACCCTCAGCCCGGATGGATGGTCAAGCGCCTCTTTATTCATAAAAAAAGTCGGCGATAACTATGAAGACATTGTTCTTTTTGGAGGGGTGGAGCCATTCTTTACACTCCCAAGGGAAATCGGGACAAGTGATCTAAACAAACTGATCGCGGTCTATGCCGAGCAGCTGTCCTACTCACCGAGCGGCAGGTGGATTTCATTTGTGGTGTCTCCAACCGCCTCCTGGTCCATGGATAGCAATATGGTTTGCATCATCGATAAGGAAGGAAATAACTTCGAAGTATTAGACGAGATGATTTTGCAAGTAGGCGAGCCCAAGTGGTCACCCTCCACTGATACGATTGCCTATATCGCTGGCGGTGGAAGAATTGTTTTCGGGTTCAAAAACAAAGATTTAAAGGTAAAAGAAATGCCTGTTTCAGGAACTTACACCCCTGCCCATTTCGCTGATCTGGATTTTGACTGGATGACTGACAAATCACTGGTCGTTTCGAGAATCAAAGAACAGGAGTGGACCAATGACTTCAGTAAGCACCCGCTGCCTGCCCTTTATACTCTGAATATCGATTCGAATCACCAAATGAAAATTACGAGTCCTCCTAAAGGATATGGAGACTATGCTCCTCAGTTCATCGCGTCCATTTCAAAACTCGTTTGGTTAAGAGGGACATCTTTAACAGATACGACAAGGGATCTGTGGATGGGGAACAAGGATGGTACTGATGCTAAGCAATGGTTGCGGAATATTGAGGAAATTGTTTTTTATAAAATGAAGGGGTAAATCTTGTAGCCTTCCAGTCAAAAGGCCAAGATTTTTCGACAAACGGATCATACAATAAGCCGGGCATAACCCCGGCTTAACAGTCATTCTAAAAAAATGACCTCTACTACTAACAAGTCACTTTTCAATCTCTAACACAACCACATCAAACAACTCCCCACCCGCATAAAGCACGAACGCCCACTCGCCACGTTCAGGAATGGTAACTGACGACGGAGCATGAACATCCGCACCGTTGTTCTCTCCACCTAGGGGAATGCTCCAGGTCTCACCGTTATTCAATACAGGCTGGACGGTTCCCGACTCCCTGTGATAACCAACCACTGTTAGTTCTGAAGCCTCCGTGTCCCACAGATGCCACATCCATTTTTGTCCGGTCAGGCTTGGCATGTCCGCACCAATGATGCCGGATCTGTTTTCATTCCCTATCAAATTCCGCCCAAATTCGGTTGCCTTCCGATCCCAATTGATTTTGTCAAAATCACTTTTTTGAACGTAGTCAGGAATACCCTCGGGTAAAATGATGGGACTTCCTTCTTCCTTTTTACCTACACTCACCACGACATCACCGTAAGTCTTGCCGTTAAGGTAGACTTCATACCTCCATAATCCGCTGTCCGGAACCTGAAAACTCGCCGCGAAGCGCTGTAAGCTTGAGTACCCATTTGAGGGCTCCGTTATTATTTGAGGAGACACCACTTCGATTCGTTGCCTCGTTTCCTTATGAACCGCCGAAATGGAAAGTTCTTTCCCTTTGAATGTGTCAAAAGGTTCTTTGAAACTGAAAATATATCCATAAGGCTTACCTTCATGCAGTTCGGGATCAGGAAATATGCTGAAAACGAGCCTATTATCTTCTGTATAATCGTGTTTTACTTGCCATGTGTTCGGACTACCATTCATCGCTCCATTCTGCTTAACCAACAACTCTGTTGAAACGAAGAAACCTATTAAACAAATGGTAACAGTCGTCATGATAAAAATAATGAATGGTTTAGGGCTCTTTGTCCCCACCTGATTATGAACGGCATGACGGATTTTACTTTTTTGACATTCCGTAAAGTGCCGGCCTTTATGAGTCGTAGAATCCATCGCTTTCTTCAACTCATTAAGCTCATTTTCCATCATGGTCCCACCTTTCCATCATTTTTCTCAGCTTAGCCCTGCCTCTGGTCAATCTTATTTTGATCGTATTCCGGTTCAAGCCTAACAACCCTTTAATTTCATCTATCGAACAATCTTCATAATAATACAGTGTAATGACTTCCCGATACTTTACGGGCAGGGCAAGGACACACCTTGAAAGAATCTCTTCCTCATTTCGCTTCAGGACACTCATTTCAGGTAACGGTTCCTTGGAAGTGAAAAGAGAAAACAGGCTTGAATTCATCACCACTCTCTTAAACGATGAACTCTTCAGGACATCTTTCGATCGATTAATAATCAGCCGATAAATCCACGCTTTAAAAGATTTAATCTCATCTATTTTTTCATAATGCTTGAAGCATGTGACAAATACATCCTGAACGATGTCTTCGGCCATACTCCAATCTTTCACATAGTTGTAAGCCAATTTCGTAAGGCGTTCTCCGTACTCATCCATGATTCCTTCCAGCCAGGAATCCCTGTCTTCTGAATGGTCTTCGTTCTTCACCTTTCTCACACTTCCATCACCTCATTCCCCTTTAATGCTAAGACGAATCAGTTAGTTACAGGTTTCATATTTTTGTAAAATTATATGATGAAAAAATAAGGTACTTAGATCAAGCTTTAAGCACCTTATTTCAAAATATGATATTATTTTTCACTTACTCTAGTCTCACTTAACCAGCGCCGCTCTAAGATTGACACCATACTCCATGTATCCCTTCAAGCATGTCAGCATGTATACCCAACCCTCTTTATTGTCTAATAATTGGTTGATAAGATTTTCGTGGTTCTCATCAAATCCTTCTTCTTTGACTACGACAATTGTGCTGCCTTTTTCTTCTTGCTCAAATGTTATGGTTACTTTATGGCTACCTGCCCACTCGAAGACAATCTTTTTATGTTCTTGAATTTCTTTTATGTCTATATCCCCTTGTGCGTCATATTCTTCATATCTTAAAGTAACAACCCTTCCTTCCTCCCACCTTTCAGAACTTGAAGAAAACCAAAAGTTACCTATTTTTTCAGGATCAACAAATGCCTCAAAAATTTCATGTGCCTGCTTTTGAATTCTCATTTGAGAGAGATTATTCATACATCTTCCACTCACTTTCATGTATTTTTGGGTTATTTCATTTATATACTGTCTACTATTTATTGTCCATTTATTGTCCATTTACTAGGCCATTCTGTTTTCAAAAACTTATTTCCTTAAAGCGGTAACCAACGCCTCAAATGGTTTCAATAATTTCAGGGGTTGAACGAATCAAACTAACTGATTTAACTTTGCATCGGACAAATCTGATCCATAATCACAAGTTGATAAAGTTGGTACAACTAGCCATTTATATGAAACGATACTTTAATGCTCATTTAGATGTGCAAAAAGACACTCACAAAAGAGTGCCCTTAAGTATAGTTACAAATTTATCCAACGTTCTTTTTCTTTACTGGAATCCATATTTCACTTCTATACTTCGGATTCCCTGTGTCCTTACTCTCATTCCATACCATTTCAGGACCTTCAACTGCTTCATAGCCTGAAGCCGGAAACCACTCTGAGTATATCCTGCCCCACACATTCTGAAGTGTTTCCGGAAATGGTCCAATCGATTCGAATACGGCCCAGGTACTGGCTTTTATTTTTAATGCATCAAATTCTCCTGTTTCATCACTTGAAGTTGCCACCCCGATGTAATGATCTAACTCTCCCTTTTCTTCCATTCTTCCTTCAGAAAAATTAGTTGAAGCACTAATAATACCTGTTGGTTCTATGTTTGAAAGTGCTTTTAGTTGTTTAATTACCTCAGGTGTTAATCGCCCATACATTTCGGCAACATCTGGATTAACCCCGTTAAAGATTATTGGAACCCTTTTCTTAAAGCCCACTACCTTAAATGGTGCTTTTTCAACAATACGATAATTCATTTCGCATCCTCCTCTTATTGTGAGTTGGAAGGTCATTTTAGGATAAGCTTTTAACGGTGTATGCTCTCTTCTTGCTTCAGAAGGGAGAAAGCCATGCAACGAATGAAAAGCACGGGTGAATGAATCCGCTGAACGATATCCGTATTTGACCGCAATATCGATTATTCTCAAGTCACTATCTTTCAAATCAAGGGCAGCAAGCGTCAGTCTTCTTCTCCGAATATATTCTGATAAGGATATGCCTGATAAAAAAGAAAACATCCGTTTAAAATGATACTCTGAACAGTAAGCCATTTTTGATATTTCGCTATAATCAATTTCCTCCGTCAGGTGCTCTTCAATGTAAGCCAATGCCTCATTCATCCTTCTTAAAGAATCCATCAAATAACCTCCTTTCACCAACAATGTTAGTAAAGAATGCGATAATCCATCCGACAATCTGTGCACAATTTAGTCGACGCCCCTATAGGATGTCATGACTTTTGACGATAAGATTGTATCATTTCAAAGTATTGTGTATCTCCTAAGCCATGGTCTTTGAAATTTTCGATTAGAAGAGACACCAGTTCTTTTATCGGGACGTCTTGGTGCTGTTGAATATACAGCATAAGATCACTATCTTTCTTAAGGTAATTCAAATACAGTTCAATTCCTTTGTATAAAGGGATTGGATGAACTTCCTTAGACATAGCTTTATGAATCAATACTTGTTTGTAGAGTTGATCATATCCTTTTGCTTTTAGGCTGTAATACCTTATAGGTTGAAAATCATCTCCGACAAGATGGAGATCAATTGAACCTTCATACTCAGTTTGATCTAACCAGGCGAGTATGGTGAGAAGATTCATTTGACAAAACATATCCTCATCAAACCATAGGGCTATATGATCATAATCCTCACAAAAGAGAGGCTGCAATGGCTTTAGGGTGATTTCAGCATATTGAACTGGCGTTACATGATGAACCTTCGCACGTATTTCTGTAAATTGATCGGAAAATAAATCATCGCAGGTGTCCCCATAACACATTGCTTCGTTAAAGGGAATCATCCTTTCGGCTTCAAGAAACTGTGTCTCTTTGAAATTCTTATACATTTCTGTTCCATTTAATATATGTACGGTTCCTGTTGGATCCACATTGACACCTCCTGCTCTGGTGACTTGATTCTGCAGCATTTCTCTATCCCGTATACTTCAAGACATCCTCAAAAAACTCCTCTCTTTTTAAGAATGGACCGTTTATTAAACATAATAAGAATAATGACAACCCATTATTTCTCCCATAGCTCAATCAGTCTACCTTCAGGATCTTTAATCCAAATAAACGTACCAAATTCACTTACCTCTTTTTCCTTTACAAGAGGTACACCGACTTGTTCCAGATGCTCAATCGTTTCGTTTATATTATAAACTTGGAAATTCAACATCACTTGCTGTTCTGTTGGGAAGTAAGGGTCATCTTCAGTAAAGAAAGAAAAAATGGTTTCATTTCCTGATTGGGGTTTAATAATAGTCCCATTCAAATCTTCCATTTCAATCTTCAACACTTCACTGTACCATCTTTTAATAGTATCCAGGTTTTTAGTCCTCCAAAATATTCCCCCGAAACCTTTTATCAACATAATAAACTCGCTCCCTTCTCTAATTTCATTAATTTCTCCACTATATTAGAATTTCAAGAAATAAAAACAATATCCTTCTTCAGCCACCCGATAGGGGAAACGAATCTTCAGAATGACTCCGATTCATTATCACAACGGCTTAAAATATGGTTGGGGTGAAACGACCATTGTCACCGCCTTTGGGTTTGTTTCGTGGATTTGTACGTTTATCTGTTTTGCTTATTGGAAGTTTGTTCTCAAGCCATAAGGTAAAAGAGGCTGGGACAAAACTAAAAAATCACGAAATGAAGACGATTAATAGAAGTGTAGGTTCTTAATACCGCTAATGATTTCCGTGCAAGACTACGCTTTCCGCGGGTAGCCCGTGAGCCTCCTCGGCAAGCCTGCGGGAAGAAAAGCGGAGGGGCTTTGTTCAGAGGCGGGTGGCATAAGGCGAAGCGGCCACGAAGGCGTTCTTTGCCTTCTTGGCCGCTTCGCCTTATGACATGTGCCTCTAAGCCCCTGAGCCTGGACGGGTCTCACATAAGCTACTTTTCCCGCAGGAGTCTTCGTCTTGCACTCCAATCAACCGCTGGAGACTGCTAAAATCAAAAGGACCAAGGTTAAATAATAAACCCGAACCAATCTGCCTCTAAGTAGCGGATTGGTTCGGGTCTTGCTTAGACTAAAACACTTTTGTCCCAGCCTCTTTTGATTTATTCACTTCTATCAATTCAGACCAAGTGAAAAGAGTCTTTCACCATCCCGCTGAATTTTTCTTGTTCTTCTAGATGGGGTGAATGGTTACTATTTTCAAAGATATAAAATGTTGAGTTGGGAACAAGATTGAAAATTTCCTCTGAATACACAAACGGGCATTGAGAGTCGTGTTTCCCACAAAAAACGATTGTCGGGGTTTTTATATTCGAAATGTCTTCTCTGATATCAAACGTTGGCAATTCGTTATAAGCATAATACTCTAAACGTTTTTGAACCACTTTTCCACTGCTTGGCTTAGAAAAGTATTCATCATATCTGCTTGGGTCATTCAGAGACATTTTCGTCCATTCCCTACGTGCGTGCTTCCGTTCTTCTCTTGTTGCATCATCGGAATTCAGGATGGAAAATACCTCTTTCAATCGGTTGTTAAGAGGATTCCTATCACAATAAATGCTTTCCTGATCGTCCATATATTCATTTGTAGCTGAGGCACCACCTACAATCAACCGCTTTAAAGAAGCTGGATAATCAGCAGCATAAACCAGCCCTAACATCCCACCTGTGGAATGTCCTGCAAAATTCCAGCTATCATACCCTAAAGCAGATCGGATTGCTTCTAAATCCTTGCTGGTTTCACTCATACTTAACTCATCTTCATCTTGAATCTCAGTGGAATTCCCCGATTCTTTCAAGTTGACCAGGTACACTTTAAAATCTTCCAAAAACCGGTCAGCGAAATGGTAGCCTCGCTCGTTAAACTCGCTATATAGATGAGTCACACATAATGGTTCACCATTCCCGGCTTCAAATATTTCGAAATCCCCTCGATCTGTTTTAATTAGCTTTTGTTCCCACATGTTTTATCCCCCATTCACTCTTCACGGCCCGTTAACTGAAAATAAGAAAAGCCGTAGAGGAGCTATTCATTTGAGTGTTCATGATCTAAATTGACTTTTCCCCGGAGAAGAAGGGGATAGGATGTGATCGTTCACCAAATTCTCCTTCAATATGATTCTTGCTCATCCAACTAGTACTTACTATCTATTAGACGTTTTCAATAGAGTGAAAGTTTCGATTTTTTCATTTCAATGAAAAAATAAATAGGGCAATAGCTGGAGATCATTTTGGTGATCTTCAGCTATTGCCCCTTTACTATTATTAAATATTTTCACCATTGAATAGGTGGAACTTCATTTATAGGCTTTTAAAAAAGATTTTTGTATATCCTTTTATTAATCACATTCCCCTAAAATCATCCATACTCTCCCCAAGTATATAATGTGAAAACCACATCAGATTCTGCTTCACAATAGCCCGGTGTACTCCAGGTTTCTCAGAGCTGTATCCCATTCCTTTAAATGTAACTAATTCTGTATCCACTCCCATATCCCGTAGTCCTTTATGGAGCTCATAAGCATTTGAAACTGGAACTCTTGTATCCTTTTCTCCATGTTGGATCAGGGTGGGCGGGGATAGAGACGCTCGATTGAACTCCCATTATTGATCAGATCTCAGATATCGATCCTTAATCAACCTTCGATGGTGAATTTCATGCCCGGCAATGATGTACCCTATCGCACGAGCTGTCACTTCGGAACCGTTTGCGTTTCCACGCCGGCGCAACGCTTCTTCATCCATGCTGCTTAGAAGAAGAATGGTGTGTTGGCGGACAAGAGCTTGATGATGTAAAAGGTCCGATAATGAAAAGCGATTGAAATTTCCTCTTCTCACATACTCATCATCATTATATCCAGGAAGCATTTCCTGTTCTCCCCTGCCGATACTGAGAAGGCGGTAGCACATAATGCGCTCCGTATCGGTTATGTGGCCGATGACTTCCTTGATGGTCCATTTTCCCGGAGCATACTTATATTCTGCCGTTTCCTCACTTAAGTCCTTTAACAGTTTCTTGGTTTCGTTTTGTTGATCATCAAGAATCTGGATCAGCTCTCCATCTGGTACATTGTTTACATATTCCTTATAATACGGGGGATATTCGTTTGTTTCTGGTTTCCTCATCATAGCTTCTACTCCTTTTTGCATGCTAAATGCATATCAATGATCGATTTACTTCTAAGAAATCCAAGATCTTCATAAAGCTTAATCGCTGCATTATCCTTAATCACAGATAAGCGGGTAGCCGGGTACGCTGCACTCGAAGAATGGATCGAATGGGTTAACAAATATCGTCCAAGCCCCCTCTGTTGGTGATCAGGGTCCACGACTAAACTCATGATAAGTGGATAGTCTTCAAATTCCATGTGCAGACAGACGCCCACAATATTGTTCGAGTGAGTATCGATCACAACTCTTGAACACTCATCCATGATTTTATTATGTTTATGTTGATTGATAAATTCGTTTTCATGGAGAAGATAATCTGCATTCGTTCCGATTTGCTTATACGCCGGATTGGCTTTATAGGCTATCATGAGTAAACATGCGATATCATTCGCATCTCCACGTGAAACAGCCCTTGATCTATATCCTTCAGGTAGAAAGGCCTTCATTGGCTCCGTCGGACGAATCATCCATACATTCACTTCATGAATCTTACATCCAAGTTGTTTATACGCTGCCACTTGTTCTTCTACCACTTCTCTTACAATGATTTTATTTTCAGTAGTCGATATCTTTTTGACATAGTTTAATAGTTTATGTGCCAACCCTTCGTAGTCCTTATAGGGTGGCACTACAAATATATCCGATATGAAATTAGGTTTTAGAAATACACCGCCAATAATGGTTTCTCCATCCATGATGAAATATCCGCAGTCAAAAATGGATGCGATATCTATTAATGTCTCAGAGGACCTTCTAAAATAGGAATCTGCATTTTTTTGTCCATGATAAATGGAATAGTATCGTATGTATTCTTTGGGCTTTTGGTAAACTAATCTTAATCCGTCTTCTAGATTAATAAGTTGTTTCAAAGATCGACCTTGCTCACTCATGTATTTCGCCCTTTCTCTTCAGCTCTACGTTGACCTTTAACTTAATACCAATTATTTCAAATTCACATGAGTTACTCAAGTAAATGGTCGAAAAAAGATGAAAGTTCCCTATCTAGATAACAAAAAGAACATTGGGGGTTTAAGCTCCTCCCAATGTTCTTTATCTTGAATTAACCTGCCTTATCGTATTTTCTAATTAAAAAGTAAAGGAAAAGTAAATATTACGAAAGCTGCCCAAAGTCCGTAGACCGGTAAATACTTGGTAACGGAATCTTGGATCGTTGAAGGTCCGGATTTGTTTTGTAGAAAACGCATATAGGAGAACATAATCCAAATTAGGTTTGCCCAGATAAGTATGTTTACACCTAAAACAGCAAGTCTGTTTGGCGTAATCCCATAAGAAGAAAGTCTGAACACGATGGCTGACACTGCCACACTGTCAATGATAAGGGCAAGAACAATCAGGGCAAAATTTATATAGTCTGAAATGTTTTTTTTCTCGTCTGAGTCGCTTTCGGTAATGGAAAATATGGTAACGACCAATACACCAAGGAGTATTCCGTTGAAGGCTATCAGGAAATTACGGTCCAAGAATGGATTTTTCCCGAGCCATATAACCGCAATGAGATAGACCAACAATGTGATCAGGACAAGAGGGCTAAAAATTTTAGCTATATAGGGTGTAATATTCTTAGCAAGTTTAAGGTTCATTGATACCAGGTATGCAGCCACAATAGCGAGAGAGGAAGCACCAAATAAAACGATATTACTAAAATAAAATTCCTCTATATCCAAGCCGATAAAGCTGAATAACTGCATGGTTAATGCTGCCAGTATCATTCCACTAACAGCCATGCTGGCGTAGAGAATACCATATTCCAGATTAAATTTGATATAGGCTAATCTAGTACTCCCTTTTGAATACTCATTTCCTGTAAATGCGAGCCCTGACACGATCCATAAGAATATGGGCATGTGTAAATAAGCAAGGATAATACTGTCTTTATCATTTAAAGGCAGCATATTAAGATAAACCCCAGAAATCAGGAACAACCCTACAAGGGAAAAAATAACACTTTTTTTCGGGGTATTTTTGTATACAAAATAGGTAGCAATAAAAGGAATGATACCAAAGGCCAAGTTAATTGGAGCGATCACTTCCTGTTCGACAAAATGGAAAATGATCCTGGTAAATATCCCTGCCATAATGGCTAAAATGCCCATGAATATGAAATCTTTTTGGATCTTGGAAGATTTTTCTGTATTTGCTGCCTCCTTGAAATGCAATCTTTCATACCAAACGCCAAGGACCTGAGAATCAGGATTTTGTTCCCATGCCTGTAAGAAGGAATGTTTAAAAGCTTTTGGATCTTTTCTATAAATTCTCTCCAGTTCATGAGGGTTAGCTATGTTTTCAATAATCGAATTGTTACATTCCATCGTAATACCTCCCCTAATAATTGTTATTTTTTCTCCACAATGTTTAACTATCTTCGTCACTTTTGTATTCTAATATATCCCCAGGCTGACACTCTAAAGCCTTACAAATTGCCTCTAAGGTGGATAATCGAATCGCTTTCGCCTTTCCATTTTTCAATATAGAAAGGTTAGCCATCGTTATCCCAACCCTACCCGAAAGCTCTGTTACGCTCATTTTCCTTTTTGCTAACATCACATCAATATTGATTACAATTGCCATTGTTATTCACCTCAGACCGTTAAATCATTTTCTGATTTTATATCAATTGCTTCTTTTAAAAGTTTCTGGAGAACCGCCGCAAACACTGCGATAACCATCGAAGCAAAAGGAACAACCAATCCGACAAAGATAACTCCTGGGGCGTCGTCTACTTCCGCAAAGATATAGAAGAGCGGCAAAACTAGTACATGCAAAATACTGATTGTGATTGCACAATATTTGATATTCTTTAAAGCTTTTACAGATAGATCAGAGAAAGCTTTATTTTTGTCAATGTAGCGCAGGAGTTTAAAAGCCTGATATAAAGCAAAGTAAAAAGGTATTGCTGATGCATAGAAAACGATGAAAACGAAATATTTTATAATTGCAAACTCTGGAACTAATGTTGCTGAAAGGTCCGCCATCTCAGGCACCAAAAAGATGCACAGAGCAAGAACTGGAACTCCTAAAAAAATAACAGCTATTTTCAGAAACAACGTTGTAATTTTTCCCATAAAAGCACCTCATTTATTTATGTTGATTTTGATTTTAATACAAAGTTTATCGTTTTACAATAAATTTTTATTAATTAATATAACAATTTTATTGTGAGTTGTTTGTATATATAAAAAAGAGGCTGGGACAAAAGTGTTTTAGCCTAAGTCAAACCCAAACAAATCTGCTTCGTAGTGTGCAGATTTGTTCGGGTTTATTATTAATTTTTCGAATCATTTGATTTTAGCTGTTTCCAGCGGTTGATTGGAGTGCAAGACGAAGACTCCTGCGGGAAAAGTAACTTATGTGAGACCCCGCAGGCTTGCCGAGGAGGCTCACGGGCTACCCGCGGAAAGCGTAGTCTTGCACGGAAATCATTAGCGTTATTAAGAACCTACTTCTATTGTTCGTCTTTTTATCGTGGTTTTTAAGTTTGTCCCAGCCTCTTACTTATTGGATTAATAGCTCCCTTATTGAGCATTAACACCTCATTAACACCTTTAAGCGCTTATTTCATTAACCGCCCTTTAAATTAATACCAATTTTTTCAGAATATCACCTGTAACTTAATGATAAATTCCACAAAAAAGAAGCTAATCTTGTTCAAGATAAGCTCTCTCAGTTTAAGTATAATAACTCCAAAAGTTAAAATTATTGTTTTATATTGAAGTCTTTCTTTAACAATGAATACATATATAAATCATCAAATTTTCCGCAGGTAAACTCATAATTTCTCAAAAGTCCTTCTCTAATAAACCCTTGTTTTTCAGCTAATTTTTGTGACTGTTTATTAGGAGGTTCTATTAACGCTTCTATCCGTTGTAAATTCATCTGTTCAAATCCATATCTAATAACAGCTTCAAAAGCCTCACCTGCGATTCCTTTCCCCCAGTGTTCTCCACTTAACTCAACACCAATTTCAGAACGATAATGCTTTGGAACCAAGTTAAGAAATCCACAACTACCAATTACCTCCCCTTGATCCTTCAACGTAATCCCCCATCTTATTCCGGTTCTCTTTTCGAATATTGATTTATACCACGAAATCTCATCCAATGCGTCATCAATGGACTTAAATGGTTCTAAACCAACATACTTCATTACGTCTTTATCAGACAAATACTTTAGAAGGCTGTTTGCATCATCTTGTGTTACTTGTCTTAAAATCAACCTATTAGTTTCAAGTATAGGAAATTCACCTACTTCTATCACAATAAACCTCTCCCTAAATATTATTCATTTTCAGTAGCACCCCATATGCGACTTAACTATCTATTCCACAAAAAGAGGCGTAACCCTGCTTTAGGTTACGCCATATTAATTCAGTAGCTTTTCCGCTAGAATGCCCGTTAATGCAACATGAATTAAACTGAAGATCAGGTCCGCATACTTCAGTTATCTACCAATGATCGCAGAGTCAGGGCTTTGAATCACTTCTAATAAACCTCCTCTTTTTTTAGAACATAACTTTCCACATGCAAAAATGGGGCCAAACCTTATTCTGAAGAACTAGTCCCAAGGAGTATCCTTAGAACTAGTTCTTTCAATTTCCCTCTTAATTCAGGCTATCCATGATGCTCTCTAATGTTTTCCCATTCTCGGTTGATTTCGGTTCGTTTTCATGAGGGACTGTTGAATTTTCTTTTAGGAAGTTTTGTTTGATGTAGTTCATGTCGACCAAATCAATTGTACCGTCAAAGTTGATATCTCCTTTTCGGTCGTTCGTACCCCAATGTACTTCCAGGTAGATCGCATCAAGAATATCGATTACATGGTCTTTGTTCACATCTCCAGCAATGGCTGCTTTTTTACCAATAAATTTCTTTTCACCTACATGACCATCTAATCCGATATAGAAGGACTTTTGTACTATAAAATGTCCAGGTAAATCAAAAATTAATGTTAATGTTTCTCTAGTGGACGGCAGTGAATCCACTTCAAAAGTAGGCTTATCCATTACTTTCCCCGGATATTGATTTCCATCCTCACCCATAACCTTAACAGTAGCACCCATTGAGGAATAATCAAATAGCTGTACAGGGCCGGATGCTGATAATTCATAGACTGCTTCTCCATTCATGGTACCCACAATGTGAGAATTCGCAGCATTTATTTTGAATGACGGATTAATTCGTTCACTTGTTGTTTTCACATCAGATAAGTTTGTGAAATCCGCTTTTGTTAGTGACATTTCTGCATAGTCATTAATATAGCTATCCTTTTTCACTTCTGCTTTTAATTGAAGCAGAGAGAGTACATCTTCGGCATTCCATGTTGTATTCTTAGCTTGTAATGTCACCTTAATCGTACCATTTTCATTCGTCACTTCTGCATTGAAGCGATCCTTCATTGTATCTATTAGTTCAATTTCTGTAAATGAAAGAACCTTTGGATCGTATTTGAATTCCATCTCTGCTTTTTTAAACTCTCCTTGATTCGCAGCATTTACATCGAATGTGACCGTTTCACCTTGCGTCACTTCTTTCTGGTTTGCGATAGTTGTCACATATGGTGAACCTTTTTTAACAAAATAGTACTGCAAGGAAGAGGATTTATTCCCCACATGATCTGTTGAGTAAAATTCAACAGGCAGTACTTTTAAGTGGCTGGGAAACGTACTTCTTGTAAAATTAAAATTCCCTTCCTCATCAACAGGTAGTCTGGATGGATAATTTGTGTTGTAACGATAAAAGACCGTGTTATTTGCTTGAGTGATTTCGGAACCAGCAGCTTTTAAATCATTTATTGCTTGATCCATCACATTCCCATTGATATCAATCAGCGGATTTGAATCATCTGGATTTACTTCAATTACTCCTCCCGCTAGATTGGTAGTCAATTCAGGATTTGAATTATCAACCGAAATCGGTTTTTCAATAATGATTTGTTTTCCATTTTCTCTCGTAAAGACAAACTTCACCTTATACGTACCCGGCTTTACTTGGATGGGTTCCATCGCTTCAACTTCTTCGGATGTGACTCCAAGAGGATAATAATCTCCATTGAAGAAAGAGTTTAGTTTAATATCTTTCCCTTCAGGCATTTCAGTTCCTGCGAAATAGCCAATATACCCGATATCCTTAGAGTTTGTATCCACTAAGAAAATATCAAGTGAGCGCATATAAGAATTTAATTTTAGACTAGCTGATGCTAAACTGCTGTAATTAAAATCTCCATTATTGATGGTTGTAATTCCGGAGCTAGTTTCCAGATATTCAACCCCATCTTTCACCTTCCGAATACTAAAAGGTATACGATACTCCTCTGACGAATCTTCCTTATTTTTATAACGGATGTACCCTTCATAGTAACCGTCTTCAGCTGTCTTAGGCACGTTCAAGAAAACATTGGTTTTCTTATTCTTCCCGGCCTTTACTTTAATATTGTTATCAAAGGTCAGCTGTATTCCATTTTCTGAAGCGTCAAGAGAATGCTTTGTAAACTTTACACTACCAATAAACGTTTTCGTTTCTTCACCGGAATTATTCATTATGATCGTTCGTTGATCTCTAAGTGAATTATCTTCATGCTGCAAACTAAAGCTCATACTCCCTGTCAGCTCATCAATCAGAATTTCCTCACCATATAGGAAGTTTTTCGTCTCATCCATCACCTGTAAGTTCATATCTGAATGAATCGCTTCATAAGCATCGATACGTCCTGCTCCCACATCAAAGACACTGTACTCTTCTGCCATTTCATCTGCCGTATTCATCAAAGATGTTTTAATATCAGATGGTTTTGCTTTGGGGTTTTTTTCAAGCATTAACGCTGCCACACCCGCTACTTGTGGAGCCGCCATAGAGGTTCCTGATAATCGGGCATATCCGTATTCGTACTGTCCTTCATATTTCTCACCGCGTAAATTGGGAGGAACCGTTGACATAATATCCAGTCCTGGTGCTGTCACCTCTGGCTTAATATCATACGTAAATAGCGCCGGTCCACGAGAGCTGAAATAGGAGAGTGTATCTTCTGGATATATCATATTTTTTTCAGGGTTTTTAAAAGTATATTGTGCCGTTTCGTTCTGTAACAATTCTTTAAATGCTTTTCCTTGCTCACCACTAAGAATATAAGCATACGTATTATCTGTAGAGACGGCAATTTTATCTCCTATGAATCCGTTATAGGTACCATATATAAATACAGCTGCCGCTCCATATTGTTTGGCTAACCTCACTTTTTCATATGTCCGATTCGTCCCGGTTGAAACCAGGGCAATCTTTCCCTTCACGTCGACACTATTGAAATCAGTCTCCAGTCCTTTACCTACATCGACTATATTAAATGTTTTTCCTTCTAATGTTCTGGGATCCTCACCATAGCCATGTGTAGAATAACGTATTTCCGAATCTACTTCCGTACTGCTGCTTTTAAATTTTCCTGTATAATTGAATTCTGCAACTTCTGGATTACTCGAACCAACTGTAATCCCAAGTGCTGAAGCGGCGGGAGTTCCAAGAGTATACTGTCCTCCACCTTCATTACCAGCGGCCAGAACACACGTAACACCTGATAATACTGCATTATTGATTCCAATCGCTAAAGGTGAGTATGGATCATTGGAGTTTGCCCCAAGCGATAAGTTAATAACATCCATTTCATCTTTCACTGATTTCTCAATACCTGCTAAAATATCTCCCGTTGAACCAGTAGCATGTGGACCAAGAACTCTATATACATAAAGGTCCGCATCTGGCGCTACCCCTTTAGTTGCATAGTCTGATTCTGCTTTCCCCTGTCCTGCAAGGATACCGGAAACGTGGGTGCCATGAAAGGTAATATAATCCGAAGCATTCCCCCCTGGCTTCCCGGCTTTGATCCAATCTTCATAAGTCGTTTCCATTGGATCATCATCATCATCTACAAGGTCATAGCCACCTGCGTAAGCATCTTTCAAATCTGGATGGTTATAATCAATTCCAGTATCAATTACACCAACTTTTATGTCTTTCCCTGTTAAACCTTCTTCATGCAGTTTGTCTACACCCATTATTTCTTGAGGGGTCTTCCCACTATAAGGTGACGTATTCGTATTTTCTTGAGTTGGTTCGATTAACTGTACTTGTTTATTTTCGTAAACGCTTTTAACTTCTTCAGATTGAAGTAAGGTTTCTACCTGATCCGCGGGTAATGTCAATGCAACACCATTGAATGCTTCCGTAAAAGTATCACTTACTTTATGTTTTACCTTTAGTTGAGATAAGTCCTTATTAAATTGTTCATGCGATGCTTCTATCTTTTTGTTCGCACCTTCTTTTGTTAAGGTTCTTCCCTTAAGCTTTTCCAGCATAATTGCAGTGTTTGCTGTATGCTGCTTAAACTCGACAATAACAGATATTTTATTAGAACTATCTAAATTCGTTTCAGGTGAGATATTTATTTCGGGTTTGCTTGTTGTATTCAAATCTTGGAGTGCTTTTCTTTGCTCGGTCGTTAATCCTTTTAAAAACTGGTCAATTTTTGCTGTGGTTTCTCCGTGAACAAGATTTCCTGCCTCTGCTGTTTGTAGAGTTTGTTCCCCATTTATATTGGGTTGTACCTCAGATGTTGCTATACCGTCAATTGGATTTAATAACATGGCACTTACAGCTAATACAGACCCTTTTACGATTTTCTTTCTATGTTTCATTATTTTCCCCCATCAGTCTATTTAATTTCATTAGAGCATGCGATTAAGCTTTTAAATGATTTTTTGAACTCCCTTTTTGAAAAACGATTTTCACCACCTTTGAAAATAATCTTAAATACTTTGTAATTAGCAAACTATGACCATATCTACCATTTACAGTTAACATGGAAAAATCCCTTTATAAAATGGACTTTCCCAAATGGAAACAAACGAATTTTCCAACATCAAAATTCGTTATGATTCTGACAATGTTTTCAATTGTCACAAACGTACCAATAAACAAAACCAGGATATTTAACCCACTAAATTCCCACCATATACTCTGCTCGTATTCTCCTGTATAATTTTTTAATTAGTCACTCGGTCAGGAATGGGAAAGAAAGAATGAAAAATAAATAATGGGAAGCACGAAGGAAGCAGGGGGACACTGAAACACATTTGGTATAACTTCTTCCTCTAAACTGGCCCTTTAATTGAATAAAGGTGTGTGTTTGACATTCTTAGCTTTTAGATAACTAGAATGTCATCCGTTTTGTCATTAATGGGGGTTTTCTGGGTAACGTATAAAAACAAAAAACGCCATAATCCCTTCCATAACAAGGATCCTTGGCGTTCTTCATTCATTTAGTTAATTTGGTTTTATGAAAAAGCTTTGAAGTTAAAATAAGCAGCAGAACGAAATCCATTTAAGAAAACGTTGTTTGACAGCCACTTGATTACATTAAAGATGTATATTCAATTGCTTCTTCAACAACGTGACTTTCTAAGCGCACTAGAACAAGAGATTGATAAGTAAGCGACGGAGTTTGAGGAATATGAAATTCTAACATCAATCCAGGAATAGGTACTAAAATAGCAGCGAATTTCATATTCTCATAATATTTTTTGCGAATTTCCCTCCAAGCAAAAAGGATCTGAAAGCTTACTTTCAGATCCTGTCCATATTGACGCTTTGAATTCCTTTATTTTCACATATTTTCACTGGTAACTACTTATTCATTCGTTTGTTAACTTCAATCGTAATGAACTCCGGCAAATAATTGGGAGTACATCCTTTTGATACCATTTCATCTTTGTAAAGACCCGTTTTCTCACCAAGTTTCATACAACGTGCTCGATACTTTTCATCATAAACGCCTATCCAGCCTGCGGTGAAATTCATAGCCCATTGAACTTCCGGTTCTTCCTGCTTAATAGTCGCTTCAATTGCAGATAGTAAGTCTGCGGTGTTATCAGGCGGTGTTTGTCCAGTCCATCTCAATCTCGCTTGAAAATACCAGAAAGCTCGCCTTTGAAGAGCAGATGGACTATTTTCCCATGACTCCATCAATGCAATGTTCTTCTTGTCTTTGGTGAGCTGATTAGCCATTAACCAATCCATTAAGTTATTTCGCTCATCATATGTGTGAGTCTGCATATCCTGATCAAGCTTATTTAGTACATCTTGTGAAAGAAGTTTTTTGTCCATAATTAAGATTGCCAATAGTCTTGGCTGAAACTTCCCAGTTGACCAAAGTTCCATAGCTAGTTCGTGATCTTTTTTAATGTCCTTCGCGATTTTTCGTAAGTCGCCCAGCTTAGTTTTACTAGTGATCTGAGGTAGAATGTTTTCTGCTTTTGATGAGCGTTTTATTTCTGTACTTTTATTAATATTCATTTGCCACAACTCCTTCTTAAAGCACTGTTAGTCCTTGGCAGAATATATCAATAACTGAATTTCGTTATAAGTGTTATTGCATACAATTGTACCATAACAATGTAAAAGGAATGATTCATTTCGCCGTTATATATGATACGGTTCATCTAAATGCGTTGGTAATATATATGAACACAGTTAAAATTCCATTGTATAATAATACTATGGAAAAATAAGTTATCTGGAGATTGTATTATGCCAAAAAATGATTCTACCAATTTCGTTTTGAATGCAAAAAGTAAACAGTTTTACTGGGAAGGGAATGGTCAACTGTCCATTAAAACATTCTTTAATGGTAAAGCCCATTATAAGACTAACAAAGGCTTCTTTGCTGTTGAAGAGAGTAGATACCTACTCCTCAATGAAGGTGCATACACAATTTCAATTGAAGAACCTAAAGTTGTAGAATCCTTTTGTCTTTTCTTTAAAGATGGATTTGCGGAAGAAGTCCTTCATTGCTTAAAAGAAACAAATGAGCGTCTTCTCAGCGATCCGTTTAAGGATACAAGTTCAATTGGTTTTTTTGAAAAAACCTATCATAAGAATAATAATCTATCTTATCAACTGGAATATTTCATGCAGATATTACCCAGTCTTGATATTGATTCCGTTGGTTATGAGGAACAATTCCATAAGATAATGTTTTCTATTATAAATGAACACATAAATACATATACAGAAATCGAATCATTACATGCAATTCGTAATTCTACACGTGAAGAACTATACAGAAGGGTAAGTATAGCACACGATTATATTAGATCTTATTTTAATCAACCGATAAAACTAGAGGAAGTTGCTAAAGTTGCTTGTTTATCACCTAACCATTTATTAAGAACTTACTCTCAAATTTACGGCAGAACGCCCCATCAGCATATTACAGTATTTAGAATACAAAAGGCAAAACAATTACTAGCAGAATTAGACCATAATATGACCGATATAACCTTTGAACTTGGATTTCAAAACCCTGTATCATTTAGTAAAATGTTTAAGCAACATGTTGGTTTATCTCCTAAAGAATATCGAAAAAAAGTGAGATCGGATAAGAAATTATAAGGGAGATTCTTTATTCTTATGAGGAATAAGAAATTTGAAGGGAGAAATGTTTTATGGATACTGCAATGATAAAGAATGTTGGGCAAATTGGAATACCTGTAAAAGATATAAATAGGGCACTGGATTTTTATAAAGATAAACTAGGACTTTCCCTATTATTTAACACGGATAGTATGGCATTTTTTGAATGCGATGGCCTGCGGCTCATGTTGACACTTCCAGAAAAAGAGGAATTTGCTCATTCAAGTTCGGTTATTTATTTTCAAGTAAATAATATTAAAGATACTTATGAGCGCTTAGTAGGTAAAGAAGTTACTTTTATCGATGAACCACATGTGGTAACGAAAATGGGACAAACTGAAATGTGGATGGTATTTTTTAAAGATACAGAAGATAATACTCATGCATTGATGAGTGAAGTACAAGTTTAAGAAAACCAAAAGGAGATCGTCTAAATTACACGAACAGTCTCCTTCAATATAAGTTAGACTTTTTAATACTTCTTTTATCCAGAATTACTTCTTCCCTCTGCTTTACTACTATTTGTGATACGGTTCCCCGTGGTTATTTAAGTGGCCAAAAATAAACGAGCTTGCGTTCAATTCCAAGCTCGTTTAGCCCTAATTTTCAGGGTATAGCGTTTACCTTTATTACTAGTATGGATCCCTAGGACTGACTATGCATGTTAATGGCTGCAACTTCCTGGAATGATGGTCATCTTGGTTACGATCACCGTACTTAGTGTGAAGCAGTCCGACTAAGTACGTTTTCTGGTTTAATAAATTTCTATACGGCAAATTCTAATAAACCCCCTTTTTATATGATGAGGCTTCACCTTTTGCATCTAAACATATCAGATGTCATGAACTCATGAAATCAACATTTATTTATTCTTTATCGCTTCGGCAAGCTCATACAGAGCATTCTGCTTTTTAATTCGATAGTTCCTGCCTTCTTTTTGCAAATAGCCCTTATCACAAAACTGTGTCAGCACATGCAGCAGGTGGCGGTAAGAGACTCCTAAATAATCACAAACAATTACGTGCTTTTCCAGGTAAACTCCTTTATCGGACGTCTGTAAAATAAAGTCTGCAAGCCTGTTTTCCAACGGAAAAGCAAGGCTTTGTGAATACTTGGCTGCCATCAACGTTGCCTTCAGACTCAAGAATTTTGTTAATTCACGTAGGAATTTTGTATCTTCAAGCAGTTTGGTTCGATTCTTGGAAAAAGGCATAGCAAAACAAACTGTTTTTGTGGATGCCTGAATTCCTTTTGTATAGTACACATCGTTTAATAATTCCATCTCACCAATATAATCATGCGCATTGATAAAGTTAATCAGCGAAACTTTTCCATTTTGATGCGTGACGTATATTTTTGCCTTTCCTTCTGTCACATAAAATAAGTAATCAGGTCTCTTCCCTTCTTGTATGATCCATTCATCCCGCTTATATTCCCTTACTTCAAGATATTCTTCAATTTGAAAAGAAAATCGATGAGCGATTGAGTGCTTTTCTAGATATAACCGCTTTTTCTCACCTTTATATATTTCCATCTTCCACCTCGAAAATATGAGATATCTCATATTAATCTTCCTTATTCTCATGATATCATGCGATTGATAAGGAGGATACAAATGAATACACAACGGTGGATGAGCACACATTTTTTTAGTTTTTTTCTGACCTGGGGAATCTTTCTGCCTTATTGGTCAGGGTGGATGATACAAACGAAAGGCATTTCGGTTTCAGAAGCCAGTTTCATTATGAGTATTGGATTAGTTGCGAGGGGACTTTCCACGCTTTTTGCGTTTCCCTATTTATTAGAGAGGGTCAGTAATAAAGCACTCTTAAACATAGCCGGAATTGGTACACTGGTCGCAATTCTCTGCTATATCCCGGCTGACTCGTTTCCTGCCTTACTGATCGTAACCGTCATACTGCACATCTTTTACCCGACCTTAATGCCGGCTTTAGACAGCGTTGCCGGCGTTCTTGTACAAAGTAAGCAATTGAAGCACTATGGGAAAAGCCGACAGTGGGGATCCATCGGATTTGTCTCGGTAGGTATACTGTTAACGGTTTTTACAGGAATGTTTGGTGATGACGTAATTTTTTGGGCACTATTGCTGGGAATCAGCTGCTTTGTCGCTCTCAGCTTAACGAATGCCCCGGAAATTTTATCGAAGAAACCGCAAGTAAATCAATCCATAAAGGTCAATATCTTTGATTTATTCCGGACGAAACATTTCCTGGTTGTCCTTATGATTGTGGTGCTTCTTCAAGCAGCCCACGCTGCTTATTACAACTATGGATACATTTTTTTACAGGAGATTCATGCACCGATCTATCTCATCGGTGTCATTATTAACATTGCCGTCATTGCAGAGATTATCTTTTTTTCGATGGCTGATAAGCGCTTTAATCGATTCTCACCAGGGACCTTATTGGCACTGGCTGCAGCCGGCTCTTCTCTGCGGTGGATATTGGTGTTTACGTTTCCAAACGTTGTGGTGTTTTGCATTGCACAGACGCTTCATGCATTGTCGTTTGCGATGGGGCACTATGCTTTTATGAAATACTTAACAACAAACATTCCGCATACACATATCCCAAAGGCTCAAGGCATGTATTCAGCCTTTGCACTCAGCTGGAGCACAGCGATGTTTACGATATTCGGAGGGTTCTTATATGAAATTGAGCCAAGATATGCCTTCATCGGAATGCTTGCCTGCAGCCTGCCGGCAATGTTCATTGCTCTTGGGTATCGGAAATTGGAAGTGGAAAAGAATGTTTTGGTGTCTGCTGAATCGCGTTAATTTATTTAGTATGTTAAAAGAAAGATGCTGGGACTAGTTCCTAATAGCACTTTCTAACACCACTAATGATTTCCGTGCAAGAATTCGCTTTCCGCGGGTAGCCCGTAAGGCTCCTCGTCACTTCGTTCCTGCGGGTATGAAAAGCGGAGGGGCTTTGCTCAGAGGCGGGTGGCATAAGGCGAATCGGCCACGAAGGCGTTTTTTGCCTTCTTGGACGAGTTGACTTATGACATGTGCCTCTAAGCCCCATAGCTAGACACGTCTTACATAAACCACTCTTCCCGCAGGAGTCTTCGTCTTGCACTCCAATCAACCGCTGGAAAGAGCTAATATCTAACTGACAATAAAAACCCAAATCAATTTGCTAGATAGTTAACAAATTGATTCGGGTTTTCCTTAGGTTAAATTACTTATGTCCCATCTTCATATTTGCTAGAGGGGCTCGCTGCGCTGATGCAGCAACCTCACCTCATTACTTCCCGACGATCTCATCCATCACGCGGTTGGTTCTCGCACCCGATTCTCCGGTACTTGGACACCACCCGCCGCCATCAGTTAACTCTTTAACGATCGTCGTTACTAGCGGCTGGTGGACATGCTCGGGCCGTTCGAAGCTCCATTGCTGCTGTCCTTCACGGGTCGTCAAGATAACGGGGTCATCCCCAAATATAGAAAAGCTGATTTTTCCTTCACTTCCGACAATCTCATTCATATCCACATCTTCAAAAGCCGTGAAACACCACTTTCCAACCCCATGAACGCTGGATTGAAACTGATATGTACCCGTCACAATATCTTCCGCATCATAATAGCCGGCTTGATTCGAAGAAAAGCCTTTTGCTCCTTGAATCGGTCCGAGCAGGAAGTCGAGAATATCGAGGGTATGGCTCGCCAAATCAATGAACAAGCCGCCACCGGCTATTTCAGGCTGAACCCGCCATGGAAGATGGTCCAAATCCTTCACGTCGTCCCCCTCTTTTTGATATTGAGTCGAGGAGACCAAACGAACGTCACCAGTTGCCTTTTGATCCAGCAATTCTTTAATTTTCAAAAAGCGCTCCTGCGCCCGGCGGTAGTAAGCCACAAATAAATGAACCCCAGCTTCTTTGCAGGCAGCCACCATCTCGCTGCATTCCTCTTTGTTACGGGCCATCGGCTTCTCCACATAGACAGGTTTCCCCGCAGCGGCTGCCTTCAGCTATATTTCTTATGTGAGCCCGGCGGAGTTGCGATAATATAAACCGCATCCACCTCAGGATCATCAATCAATGCATCCGCATCATCGTACCACTTCGGGACCTGATGTCTTTCCGCATAATCCCTTACCAGCTCACCCGTTCTCCGCATGACCGCCACAAGTTCCGAGTTTTCAATCTTATGAAAAGCAGGGCCGCTCTTCTTTTCCGTCACTTCCCCGCAGCCGATGATTCCCCAGCGGATTTTATTGTATTTCATGGGTGGATTCCTCCTCATGAATCTTATTTTTCTGCTTGGCTTGTCTATTTATGATACGGTTCCCCACATCCAATGCTAAACTACATCTTCAACAATCTGGCCCGTTAATCCAATAACTCCAATAAAAAAAGCGTTCATCCATACTAGATCAACGCCCCTCAACTTTAACTACATTCCTTTACAAAACCAGTACAAATAGTTGATGATTTCCTAAAATCCATCTAGAGTTATTTCAAATACCTTCACAACACAGGTAATCAACATATTGTTGCATTCAACCTAACTGACGTTTAAATACTTTACTAGCGATGAAATAAGCGATGACCATAATACCCACGCACCAGGCAAGCGAGATCCAGATATCGTTGCCCACAGTCCCTTCAAATAAGAGGGCACGAATGGAATTCACGATTGAAGTCACGGGCTGGTTCTCTGCGAACGCCCGAACTATTTTAGGCATGGTTTCAGTGGGGACAAAGGCTGAACTGATGAACGGAAGAAAAATCAGCGGGTACGAGTATGCTGTGGCTCCTTCCATGGACCGTGCTGTCAATCCAGGTATAACCGCCAGCCATGTCAGCGCTAGCGTAAACAGCACGAGTATCCCAACTACCGCGAGCCAATCCAGGATATCAGCACTGGGACGGAAACCCATCAAGAGTGCGACGAGGATGACCACCACAACAGTAAGCGCATTGGAAACAAGCGATGTCAATACGTGGGCCCACAATACAGACGAGCGCTTGATGGGCATGGTAATGAAGCGCGCCATCAACCCGCTTTTCACATCATTAAAGAGCCGCAAAGAAGTGTAAGCAACGCCGGATGCGATCGTGATCAGCAGGATTCCCGGCAATAGATAATCGACGTAGTTGTCCGTGCCAGTCTCTATAGCTCCTCCAAATACGTAGACAAACAGCAGCATCATCATAATCGGCGTGATCGCCACCGTGATAATCGTATCCGGGCTGCGTAAGATATTGCGCATTAAACGTCCCAGTAATACCCCTGTTTTACTTTTCATTTACATCTCCTCCTTTTTTGCCAATGATTGCGAGGAAAATTTCTTCCAATGTCGGCTGCTTCTCGATGTATTCCACTTTCGCTGGCGGAAACATCTCCTTGAGTTCCGTAAGGGTACCCGTCGTGATGATTTTACCGCCATGCAGGATGGCAATGCGGTCCGCCAGTTGTTCCGCTTCCTCCAGGTACTGGGTCGTCAGCAATATGGTCGTGCCACCGCCGGCAAGCTCCTTGACGGTCTCCCAGACTTCAATCCGCGCTTCGGGGTCAAGCCCCGTGGTCGGTTCATCTAGAAATATCACGGCCGGCTTCCCTATCAGGCTCATGGCAATATCAAGCCGGCGCTTCATCCCCCCTGAATAATGATCTGCACGTCGGTTGGCTGCATCGGTGAGACTGAATCTTGCAAGCAGATCATCGGCGACTTGAGAGGGATTGGAAACCCCACGCAACTTGGCAATCATCATCAGATTTTCCTGCCCGGTTTGCATGCCGTCTAAAGCTGCAAACTGACCAGTCAGACTGATGCTCTGGCGAACATGATCCGGTTGACGCTGAACATCAAAGCTGCAAATACTCACTTCACCGCTATCCGGCTTCATCAGCGTCGAGAGGATATTGACGATCGTAGTCTTTCCCGCTCCATTAGAGCCCAGCAGTGCGAAAATTTCACCACGGGCCACCTCTAAATCCACTCCCTTTAAGACTTCCTTGTCTTTAAAGGATTTTTTCAACCCTTTTACAGAAATCACTGCCTCACTCATATTTTTTCCTCCTTATAAAAAGCGCTAGTTTACCTATTCCCCAGTACTCAGTCAGACTGATATTCTGTAATACTTACTACCGGGATAAAAAAATAACCGAATAGTGAAGGTGTAAATACCACATTTTTAACCAGCTATTCAGTCGGTATGATTGATTGAATTTACTTTTCTCTACGGCTAATCGTATCGTTCAACTTAGCGCGATGCTTGTCATTCCAAGTTTCCGAGTCCTTTACCAGTTCATCACAGAAAGCAGCTACGTCCTCACCCGTGAGGTCAGTGACTTTCTTGCCTTCCGCTGCACCTTCCTCGAACAGGTCGAGAATGCCATTAAAGATACGGCTTGTGTCCTTCCAGTCGGTGATACCCCCAGCGGTCCACATATATTTTTGAATCGCTTTGTAAGCGTGGAGGTACTCACTTGGAAGTGTCTTCGCGCGAGCCTCCATTGCTCTCCATTCCCGCTTGTCAGCCAAACTCCCTGTGATTTTTTCAATAAATTTCATTTTACCCTCTCCTTTTGATTTCTTTCGTTTTGAGTTCGTTCATTTTGCTTGAGACGAAATCCCATTTTCCCCAAAAGATTTCGAGTTTCTCATGACCTGCTTCGTTAAGTGTGTAGAATTTTCTCGGCGGCCCCACGGTAGATCGCTTTTTTTCGATGTTCACCAGATTGTTTTTCTCAAGGCGCATGGTGATCGTATACACTGTGCCTTCAACCACATCCGTGAAGCCAAGTTCTCTCAGCTGTTGCGTGATTTCATAGCCATACGTTTCACCGCGGCTGATGATTTCTAGCACACAACCCTCAAGTACCCCTTTTAGCATTTCAGTGAAGTTTTCCAAACGTTCACCCCCTGTATGATTATTCCACTGTACTTAGTAATACTCACTACCAGTATATAGTATGACAAAGTAGTGTGATGTGTCAACAAATATTTATGATATACACTGCATAACAAGCATTGACAGGTTCAAATATGCAGTATACAATACACATATAATTACTATGCATAGATTTACTATGCATTTGGAGGTAGAGTGTCTATGAAGATAAGTAAAGAGTTGCTTAAAGGGAGTACCACTACTCTTATTTTAAGCTTGCTTCATGCTAAACCAATGTATGGGTATGAAATAATTAAAGAACTGGAGTTGAAGTCTGACGGGATATTCAGCTTTAAAGAAGGAACGATCTATCCTATCCTTCACACCCTCGAGGATAAAGGGTTGATTGTCTCTTACTGGGGAGAAGGGACTGGAAAGAGAAAGAGAAAATATTACAAGTTAAATGACTCCGGAAGAGAATTTATCCAGGAAAAAAAAGAAGAATGGTCCGTTTTCAAAAATGCAGTTGACGAAGTACTAAATGGAGAGAAAATCATATGGGAATAGAAAAGAAGTTCGAAGTGTATATTGAAAAATTGTGTAAACGGATCAGAAATAAGGATGTACATGCCAGTATAAAGCTTGAAATAAACGATCATCTTCATGCGCTTAAAGAGGATGCCATGCAGAGAGGTCTCTCTGAAGAAGAGGCTACAGATAAAGCATTGAACCATATGGGAGATGCAGAAGTATTGGGGAAGCAGTTAAACAAGGCACATAAAGCCCCAATGGATGTTAAAACCATTCTTCCAGTGCTGGCAGCTTCCCTATTTGGGTTGTTGGTTATGTACTATTTACAATTCCATTCAGCTATTACAGAGCTTCATGAAATGAATGTATTTAATAAAAGTCTTGTTTTTTACTTGATCGGCCTTCTTCTCATGCTAAGCCTGTTTACCTTTGATTACAGAAGATTGCTAAAGTACTCCATTCACTTTTATGTGGGAACGATCCTCATTCTTTTATTGACCGTTTTAATCGGCGTTAGAGTCGATGGCGTGCCATATTTAAATGTAGGAGTTGCCAGTATTAACTTCACGGAGATCACTCCATTTCTTCTGGTCATTTCCTTTGCAGGAATCTTTCATTCATGGAATTGGAAAGAGAATCAAAAGTCTTGGTATGGAATAGGCATCCTTTCCATCCCTATCATTTTATTGGCAACGACAGAAGCCTTTGCAGCTACTTTTATTAGCATTTTTGTCTGCACAGTGATCATGCATGTGTCGAGAGCCAATCTTAAGCTAGCTATAACATTTTCAACAGTAGCTACCATATGGCCAATCGTGCATCTGTTCGTTCAAACTCAAACGTATACGCTGACAAGTCCTTATGCTGATCTAAAGTTAGGAGATGCAGATTTTATAGGAAAAACCCTTTATGTCACTCCACGTTTTATTTCTGAAGTCCATACAGATTTTATCTTTGCGTATACCATCTACTCATTTGGCTGGTTGGCCGCCACCATTGCTTTCGGGTTGATTGGATATTTCATTTGCAGAATCTCCAGCACGGCTAAAAGCGTGAATCATGTGTATGGTAAACTGCTTATTATAGGCTTGGCAGCTACATTCACAGCTCAGTTAATACTAAGCATCCTGACAAACCTGGGTTTATCAGTTCTGCCTGGTGTAGCCATGCCATTCATGAGTTTTGGTGGCTCACATATTTTGCTTGAAATGACTGCTGTAGGGTTGATATTAAGCATCTATAGGAGACGAAAAACAGTTGATCAGCCTTTAGCATACAACTAATACCATTCTAGATTCCCTTCTCCAGGGAATGAAGAAAATAAAGTGTAATGGGGCTTTTAGCTGTCGCAGCAAGTTCTTGATGTTACTATTTTATATTAAGAGACTAGATAGAGTGTATCCGTCCCTGCTCTACTTAGTCTCTTGCCTCAATATAAACTCAATCCAACCTGGCAATCATCATCAAATTTCCCCGCGTGGGTTTGCGTGCCGTTTAAAGCGGCAAACCATCCAGTCAGGCTGATGCTCTAGCAAACATGATCCTGTTGACGCTGAACATGGAGATCCCATTTGCAACCAGCTATTCAATCGGTATAATCTATTGAATTCACTTACTCCCACGACCCACGACCAATGTATTATTCAAATTAGCTGACTCCAGAAGAAATGAAACTCAATCCAATCACTCATTTTCCAAAAGCTTTTTTGACGTAGCTTTTACTATAAGGAAGTGAGGGCTGGTCATGAGATAGCGATAAGACTTTTCTTTCACTTCTTTCATCTTTTCTTGCGGTTGGGGTTCGATCAGCTCATCGAGATTGAAATAGTGAGTGGTTTCATTAATAATACTCTGCATGGGCCTTCTGTAAAAACTTACGTCAATCGTAATATTCGGTTTGTTCCAGGTCTCTGTTAAGAATTGGGTCTTAAAATAATCTTCGCATTGGTGTCTTGTATAGTCCATGAATGGATGATGAACCGAAAATAAAAAGGTTCCACCTGCTTTTAAAATGCGGTTGAACTCCTGAAATGGTTGAGTCCAATCCTTTAGATAATGAAGCGTAAGTGAGCTTACAATCACATCAAAGGAATCATCCTGAAACGGTAGGGTTTCTTGAAGATCATGACAAAGGAAGGTCGCTTCTTCCCCTAAACGACGCCTCGCTGCTTTCACCATTTCGGAACTGATATCTACACCAGTAACTTCCGCACCTTGAAACAATAACTGAGAAGAATACCATCCAGCTGCACAACCGGCATCAAGCACCTTTTTCCCTTCTAATTGGGAGGGCAAAGCCGTCATCATGGCTGGGCGTTCATAATAAGCGTTATAGGGACTCTTCTCATCAACATCGTTTAGATATGTACTGGCTAGCTTATTATAAATGTCTCTAGTATGATTTCTCATTTCATTCCCTCTTTCATATTTGGTGGAACGACAATTTATTCGATACCCTAACAAGATGGCTGCTATTACTTACATGGCACATTATTTACTTAATTTTTTGTATACTCCGACTCCAAGGTAATAAAGAAGACCGATTCCCATGAGGATCACGCCATAAACTATAAATCCCATACCACTCCATCCCCTGATAAAGACAATGCCTATTACAAAGGATATATAACCGATAATTAATATAGACAAAGGAATAATGAATCCTCTTTTTCTTTTCGCTTTAAACAAATGAATGGATATCAACATCAATATGACAGTCAAGGTTGATACCGACAGTACTGCGTCTCCATAATAATCCCACCAGATAGAAATCTCCTCCTCAAACCAATTAATTAATATCGTTCATTGTAAAAAATGGCTCACTTTTGAGTTGATAAAAACTACACAATCCAAAATTGAAACACAGTAAAAATCGCAGTTAACATCATGATCATTTCAGCTACCGTTAAAATAGCTTGTTTAGGGTATTCACTATTCGCGATCTCTTCTTTAGGGCTATACGTAAGAAAATCATATTCCCTATATCATACCAAACGTTAATTTGTTTGATTGTTGCGCAATTCGCAGCCGTAGATTTTTATTCATCGTAATAAAACTATTCTACTAATTTAACTACAATAACCCTCTAAAAATAAGGAAAAGTAGGATCAACACTCTACTTTCCCTATTAAATAAACAGCTATTATTTATTTCCTAAACGAACACCTGTTGTAACACAACCAGATTGGAATGGATTATCAGTAAATGTAACTTCACCTTCAAGAACTAATGGGACTCTTATAGTTAAAGTCCTATTAATAGGGTTTAGTTCAGTTTCTAGTCTACATGTTCCACAATCAATGAAAGAGTCTAAAAGAATGCGACTACTTAAATTGTAGATAAGAGTTAGACAAACTGGTTGAGTTAAATTTTCTAGAGTACAAGGCATATAATTTGCACCTCCCTTTCTCCTAACTAATAGTAGGAAATGCAAAAAAGACAAGTTTTGTGTGAGCAGATGTACCAGCACAGAACAAAATATGTGATTGCCTGCTGACAAAAACATATTCCAATACCTTATACAAAGAAATTATGAAAAGTCAGAATGTACTTCTTGCACTAATCGTCTATCTTTGTTAATTCATTCACAAAAGCACAATGTAAGTCTACAACGTAATACAATGGTTAATCTATATAGTGATAAACAGTCTGTCATTCTATGGTACACTTTTTGTCATTAGGTGGTAAATACGATATCTGAGGTGGTACATTTTAAGGACTGTAATCAAATAATTGAAAAAACAATAACCTGAGAACGATTAGGTGAGATTCAATTGATTGTTCCGATAAGAAATGAAAAACATCTCACATTTACAACTCTCAAGACTTTCTAATGAACTTCCCATTAATTTAATACCAGTTCTTACAAAATTAAACAGCTTACTCAAATAGAACTTTAAATAAAAGGGGCTCATCCTGCCCGGATAAGCCCCTTTACCTCTAAGGACAATTTAAAAAGCGACAAAAGCTAAACGGATCTTTTGGAGGGGTTACATCTGCTTGTTCACCAGTGTGCTTGAAATTTATTTCCATCTGGATCATAAAAGTGGAAAAATGCATGACCATTTTCTTCTTTTATATCATCAACCTTAACTCGGTTACCCATAAGATGTTGATGGAATTTAGATAACTCCGGACTTGTAAAGCCAATGCTGAATTCTTGTTCATGGTTTATTGTAAAATGGGCAAAGGTTTCGTCTTCTGTTGGGATTAGGATCAGTAAGAAAGGTCCTTCATTTACTTTTATCACCGCAAGTTCCTCCGTCAGGTTTACTAACTGGAGCCCTAATACATCTCTATACCATTGTGCAGATCGTTCTAAATCTTTTACAGGGATCCTAATATAATGTACTTGCTCAATAAATGATTTACTCATAACCTTCTCTCCCTTTGTTTAATTTGGTAGATTGTTAATAGAAAAATGAAAACTAGAGAACAGACAGTGCCGTATGTATCATTCTAAACAGCCTTCCGAAACACCTTCATACGAAAGCGTCCCCAATCTTCTTTTAGATCATCAAGATGCACAATACTCCAAGCATTAAAGAAGGTTTGTCCACGTTTGTTAAAGAAGAAATGATCACCTATGCAGTAAGTTGCGTGTTGAATGATCCCGTCTGAATTTTCCCAAGTAACCACATCACCTGCTTCTATATCCTGAGATGTGATGACGTGATAATGTTCATGTTCTAAACTTTGAAGAAATGTTTGAGGATGTACCCATTCATGTATGATCCATTCTTGCTGAGTGATGGCAAACAGTGTGGTTGATAAACAATTACTTCCTGCTCTGGATGGAAAGGTGTTTGCAAACTGAATGAAGTGTGAAGGTGTATTGATCGGATAATCGTAGCAAATCCACTCCTCCCATTGTTGTGCAATTTCTTTCATGAGTTCTTCCTTACTAGGATAAGAGAGTTCTGCCCACATCGCGTGATGAAGGACTAGATACTCCTCTCCCTTCACTTCTATAATATCTTCACTGAGGAATGATGTGTCTACAGAGAAGTCAGAGATTGGATGAATCAATCCCCTGCCCACTTCCTTTTGAATATGATAAAGGTCTATTTTCTTTTCAGCAGGAAGATGATTAATCCAGCCAGAAGGTGTTACAAGAACATAGTTAACTTCTTTTGATATATTCCAATACTCATAACTATTTGCAAGTTGTACCTGTTTGTAAGATGAATGGCTCATGAACTCTTCGTGAGGGATGACCAGGATATTATTTACATATTCTTTAAAACTAGCAAGTTTAGTCTCTGGGAGGAAAAAGAGGTCTTTATGCGGTACATACGTTTGTATCCATTCTTTTATAGTGTTTGGTGTTGGCTGGATCTTTCTTTTCAATTTCATTCACCTCTGTCGTTTATCCTCTACGAAATTCCAAGACAAGTCCATCTCCAATCTGAGAAGACTGTTTCAGAAGTTCCTTGCTGGCATAACCTATAACCTCTACCATTTGTTCTGATGAATCGACCAACAAAATGCATTCCACTAAATCCGTTAATTCCAGACTAATCAGACCGGTGCCACTCCCGTAGTCGATTAAAGATTTTGATTTACATATAAACCAAGTGGACGCGATGGAACAAGGAGAGCTTTATAACTCTATTTCCATCCTCCTCATTTTTGTCTTTAAATTCATTGATTCATAAAATTTTATAGCATTCTCGTTAAACTCCCACACGCCTAATTCTAATGAATCTGCTTCTATATTCTTTGCGTACTCTACTATTTTTTCAAAGAATATTCTCCCTAACCCTTTTCCTCTGTACTTATGATCGACACCAAAGTCGTCCATATAGACAACTTTCTTTGGAATGAGAATGGGCCTTTCCTCTGTATGTTTTATCGTAAGGATTGTATAAGCGATTGGTGGGCCTTCTTCTAATAAGAATACCTTTGTATTTTCCCCCTCTATCAAGTTGTTAAAATACTCTTTGTCTAACGTAGTATCAGCCATCTTATAATGGTCTGGTCTTTCCTTTGTATGCATTTCGTGCACTTGTCTTTGGATTTGATGAACCACATCATAATCATTCCGGGTGGCTTCTCTAATGTGCATATTCAATATACTTTCCCCCTGAGTGTTTGTACTCACAGTCATTTTTTAATGTAAACTCCGCTACTTAAACACTATTAAATTAATCCTTTTCCACCTTATCCTTCTTCCATTTATAAGGGATTTTCGACCAATTATATAACATTATAAACAAGAACATAAAAAAACAGATCATACTATTATCTGTCCATTGAACTTGTCGATCATCTATTATTTGATAAACAGTTGATGATAAGAAATAGATAAAGGGGAGCTTAATGCTATCCTTAAACATTTTTATCCTACTCCCTTCTTTGTATATTGCTATTACAAGTAGTTATTCATCGATCAAGCTATTTTTTCACTAATACCAATTATTTCAAAATCCGGCATCTTACTCAAGAAGATTTTTACAAATAATCATTTACCTCAAATCAAACCGAACCGCATCCATCACCTTCACCCAGGCGGCAACAAAGTACAAACAAATTTTTCTTTGTTATCATCCTGTGCATACATTTCTACATTGACACAGAGGACGGAGATGAACCGAAGACGAGGTGTCTGCTTTGTATTTTTGTTACACTACATATAGTCCATACTTGGAGAAACGAGGTAATAGGTTCATGGAAAATATGACAGCGGAAGAAAAGCAGCATACAATTGAAGCGTTTCTATCCATCATTCGTAAATCGGAAAATGCCCTTTCTCATATGAAACCTGATGCTCCTCAGACAAAGTTGCTTGAGAAGCGATTGAAAGCAGCAAGGATCGGCACAGATGTGCTGCATGCACGTTGGGAAGGTAAAGATTTAGATGTCAGCAAAGAGGACATGATAGAGACAAAAGGGGTTCTGGAGGGCTTGCTGTTGACGCTTCCTTCTTTTCTTGAGAAGCTGAAGCCTGGAAGTGGGCAGCGTACCTACATCGAGAGAAGGATAAAGGCATTTCAGATTGCCGTTTCCTATCTGAATGATTCGTTCAACTAAAATAGCTGGCCGGGGGCAGTTCCATAATAGTTTTAGGATAGAGAGGAAACTGTCTCCGCTTTACTATGGCCAACTTTTCTTCAAAAATAACTGAAGGTGACACCATTTTTATATGAGGTAAGTTTTTTAACACTTTAAACATTTCACTCTTAGCTTCTTACAATATTCCTTCCATTTTTCTTCTTATTCTTTCTTTACATCATCCATTATATTATTTTCGTTAAACCATTTCCTTGTTACCTAAGTGGAAAGAATGGCTCACTGAATGCTTGGTTTCCGGAAAAGTGATTTCTATGTTAATGACTGATTTTCAAATATTTTGCTTTTTCCCAGTAACTTTTTCAGCTTGCATTTTTAACTCATAACCGTCTGAAGGAGTCGTGAATGAATCGAAAACCCTATCAACGATACCAGCATTACTCCTGGTACCTTGACCCGGCTGTAATATAGCTGCATAAATACCTTCATAGCAATTCTAGCTATGTCCCAGTACGTTAAAGCTTCACCGCACCAAGGTCAGACCCGCCTAATGATTTGTTGATTGATCATATAAATGTACGTACATTTCTTTCATCGCTCTAAAGCCCACCAGATTTCTCCATTCGACCTCTTTGGTTTCTAGATGGATGTTTACTTCGCTTTGTAAAAGCGTCTGTATCGCAATTTGAGCTTCTACCCTCGCCAAAGCAGAACCTAAACAGAAATGAATACCTGACCCAAATGCAAGATGAGGGTTTGGGATTCTTGTAATATCAAAGGTATCCGCGTTTGAAAATTGATTGGGGTCTCGATTGGCTGCGCCAATGAGGACGTATACATGATCACCTTTTCGAATCTGAACATTGTTCAGTTCTACATCCTCTGAAGCGATCCTGGCTATCATTTGAGTAGGGCTTTCATATCGTAAGCATTCCTCTATTGCTGATTCAATAAGAGAAGGGTTTTCAATCAATTTATGGTATTCTTTTGGATTTTCTAATAAACAATAGAGTGAATTACTTATTAAATTGACAGTCGTTTCATGTCCAGCAATCACAAGTAACACAGAAGTTGCTAATAGTTCTTCTTCCGTTAGTTTCTTATCTTCTTGATGTAATAATTCGCTAATCAGATCATCCTGAGGAGATTGGCTCCTTTTATTAATCAGATCTTTAAAAAATGATAGCATCTCCAATGTTGTATTGTTTCCGTCGACAATGGAACGTCTTGAACGTGTAAAGTCGAGTGATTGAATCAAATTCAATGCCCATCCACGAAAAATATCTTTATCTTCATCCGGTATCCCTATTATTCGCGCAATGACAAGACTGGCAAAGGGATATGCGAAATCGGAAATCACATCTATTTTCTTCTTATTCTTTAGATCATTCCATAAATCAATTGCTATTTTTTCTATATATGGCCGACACTTTTCAATTCTGGCAGGAGTAAATTTGTGGCTGACAAGCATCCGTAATCTTCCATGATCAGGTGGATTTTTAAAAAGCATCATACGGCTTTGGATTTTTTTTAGGGCTTCATACTTTTTTGTTGTCTCGGGAAGAGGAATTCGAGTTTGAAAACGATTATCTTTAAGAATGGTTAACGCTTCTTGATATCCAGTTACGTACCATCCAGGATATTTCAAAAAACTCCCTTTATAAACCGGATGAATGGAACGAATTTCCTTATATAAAGAATACGGGCTTTCTGTCATTTCGAATGTAAATCTATGCTTACTCTGATTCATCATGTTCTACCTCCTAAACTTCCTTTGTATTGAGTTAGAAAAACGTAATGGCGAAGGCCTTCTTAAACACTCTAAAAAAAAGATGCGCTTTTCCGCATCTTTTAGTATCATGCAGCTGTATTCGCCTTGATTAGATAATCTCCAACTCTCTTCCAATCTCTTCAAATGATGCAAGCAAGTGCTCAATGTGTGAATCATTGTGAGTAGCCGTCACAGTTAGTCGGATACGACTCTCTCCTTCAGGAACAGTTGGAGGACGAATCGCAGGTGCATAGATACCATTTTCCTCGAGCTTTTTAGAAAACCTAACCGACTTTTCTGTATCCCCGATAATCACCGGAATAATAGGTGTACCCTGTCCGTATACTGTGAATCCCATTGATTCCAATGTGCCTTTTATTACGTTAATCTGTCTATGTAATCGTTCCCTTAATTCCTGTCTTTTCTCTATGATATCGAATGCGGCATAGGCAGCTCCACAGCTTACCGGAGGAAGAGACGTTTGAAAAATAAACGTTCTGGCATGATTGATCAAGAAATCAATCAAAACTCTAGAACCTGTTACAAAACCACCTTCAACTCCTACTGCTTTACTCAAAGTTCCAATGACTACATCCGGAGAAACTCCAAAAAGCTCACTTGTTCCTCTTCCTCTTTCTCCCAAAACACCTGTAGCATGCGCATCATCTACAATGACATAAGCATCATATCGTTCAGATAGTTTCATAATGTCATCTAATGGAGCAATCGATCCGTCCATACTAAAAACACCATCTGTGACAATAAATCTACGAGTATACGTTTGTGTTTCTATTAATTTCTCCTCTAGATTACTCATGTCAGAATGCTTGTAAATGACCGTTTCAGCTTTTGATAGTCGGCAGCCATCGATGATACTTGCATGATTCAGTTGGTCGCTTAACAACACATCCCCTTTTTCAGGCAAGGATGAAAGAACACCAATGTTAGCTAAATAGCCACTTGAGAATAAAAGAGCAGCCTCCTTCCTTTTAAAACTGGCAATCCTGTTCTCCAGCATTTCATGCCATTCCGTATTGCCAGTGGTTAACCTAGATCCGCTGCTTCCCATTCCGAATTCCTCTAACGTTTTTAATGCCTTTTCCATTACAATTGGATCATTTGCTATACCTAAATAGTTATTGGATGAAAAAACAATCTGTTGTGTACCATTGACTATCATTTTTGGCTGGGGTGCAGTACTCATTGTCCTTAATTCTCGATATAAGCCAGCCTGTTTGGTCTTTTCTATCCTTTGGCTTAACCATTGATTAATGCTCATTACACGTAACCATTAATAGAGAGTGGGAGATTTTCTCGAATCGCATTGGTATTTTGCTTACAACATCTAATTCCATTTCTGTACCCACGGACATACCATAAATATTTATTGCTATTTCAATCAACTCTTGAATCATGATCTTCCTCCCATTGAACGATGATTGGTTGCTCTTCTAAATAAGACACGTATGTATGGATCGTAGATGACGAATCAACAAAAAAGATACGGCATCCTCTCTCATCACCATAGTGTTTGAGTTGCGTTATACGTTGATAACCTATGTTTTTCCCAGCTACATATCCTGTAATGTAATTTGGGTCATCTGACCAACATAATTCTGCAATGGTTAATGGGTGATTACACACTTTAGTCGCAAGTGCCAACGCTTCCTTTAACCTCGGGCTAGCAAGAACGGCTTTTGATTTAGCCCACTTCTCAAAATTCTCCCACTGCCAATCCATTCTAGAGACTCGAACACCTTTATCTATTCTCCCATCTATCCGCTCCCCCGTTTGAATATCAATTAGGATTGCTCCTCTAACCGCATATTCAGGGATTTGCTTATAAGCTTGTTCAATAATGTCTTTAGGGACACCCGTTTTCTCAAGAAGAGACCTAGCTAGCTCTTGTCCTTCTTTAACTGTAGTTACTTCATTAGTGTGGACTGTCAAAGGATTTACTCGTTTTATAGGTTGATTTACCATTTCACATTGAATTTGAAGAAAATCGGGTTTTCCTCTTGAGTGATTTAATGCCTTTTCCAGCAATGTATTTACTGACATCTGTAAATCATGATAAGAAGAGAGAAGTTCACCACCAGAAATATGCTTCCCTCCATTTTCATGTGATTCCTTTTCCGAAGCTCGCATCCTCACACTATATATTCTACTCTGAACCATACATCTCTCTCCTAATCTTAGTTTAGCTGGAAAAATAGTAATTTAAATCGCTGTTATAATGTGTCTTTGGTTTCCTTAATTGTAAACCAAATACAAATATCAGTTTACAATAAATCACCAAAAATGTTAACTTATATTACCGATAAGTTAACAAAAAGGTTAAAAGGGATATTTTTTTGTTGGATAAACTTTAAGTGTGTATTAAAAGAGGAGGAAGAGAGGGAATGCTGCTTTAATGACCACTGTAATATATACCACTTTGAGTAACTAAAACAAAAAAGTAGAACGGCGGTGGGAAGTGGAGGGCATGAAACAATTAATGACTTTCCAGAAGATTTTGGTTAAAGCTAATAATAACAAAGAAATTATGGGCTCGTTAACGATTACAATTTATTAACAAAGAGCCCAGTGCAAGAAATCATATTCCTGCTATTCCAGGATAGTCCTCCGCTTAAAATTATCTGCTCAATAATTGAAGACGTAATAGCCAGAGTTTATTAAGGTGATTTTCAGTTATTGCCCCCTTTAGTTTAGGTGAAATAATTCACATACTATCCTACTATACAACCTCTACATATACAGGAGTGCTTTCCTTTAAAAGAATAAGTATTATTTAGAACTACCTGCCTTAATTATTACCCCGGCATTACCTTAAGTGTCTTATAGAATTTGAGTTTTCTTGATCACAAAGCTTACTTTATTTTTGAATAAATACAAGTGTCAGTTAGCTTGCTGCCATCTGAGGATAAATCATCATTTCTTAAGGTTCCTTCTAATTCAAAACCTAGCTTACTGGAATTGAACGACTTTTATCGTTTGAGGATTCACATCTTATTTCAATCCTTCTAAATTTGAGATGCTGAAAACCAAGGTTCGTTAACCCACTTACTGCTTCTGTTATATATCCATTGCCACTATGTTGCGAGTTAATCCAGTATCCAATTTCACCTTTAGAAATCTTCCAATCAATTCTGTGAAGGCTGGCAGTTCCAATAAAATCATTAGTACCTTTATGAAAGATAAGATAGCGAAAGCTTTCTCTTCTCAAAAAATCTATATAGGCGTTTCTCAGGAGAATTTCTGTTTCTTCAACAGTAGGAATTTCCTGGAATAAAGCCAACCATTGCTTTAGCTCATTAATTGAGTCCTTAATCGCTCGATGTACTACATCCCCGTCACCAGCTTGTTGTGGTGCTCGAAGAATTAGTCTGTCTGTTTCTAATTGTAACGGAACATCTATTAAAATAGGATTCATATGTTTCCCCTCTCTAAAAGCTTAATATTTCGAAATTGCTATTTATGTAATTCAATAAAAAAGCACATTAATCCTCTGGAGCAAAGTCATAAATTTGCTAAATTTGCTATTAAATTAAACTGTCGGTTAATCCAATAACTTCAACAAAAAAAGCGTTAATCCTTCTTAACGCAAATAATGGTATAATTAAAAAAATGCCCACACCCATGTATACCAAGGGTTTAGACATTCTATAACCGTTTTTAATTAAGCGTTAATTTGTATTTCACGCACACCCCCTTTATTTTAGGAGAGGGTGTAGCTGACAATATTTATTTTTTCTTCATAATATCTATACTAAATCTTCTTTGTTACTTTTCCCTTTTTCTTGATTTTCATGTATGTAACCAAGATCTTTTAAAAGGAGTGTCTGTAGATATAACACTCATTATTTTCTGAGACCTTTTTAAGCGGAAGATGCAGGTTCAGTTCACCTGATAGTTCTTGCAATCTCAACCATTCCATCTTTCGATAAAGAAGAACTGTCCATTTGAACATATGTCTCATCTTGTATCCAAGTTAAAAGCCCACCGCTTATTTTCTTTCCATTTAGCGTTTTTCCACTGTTAGCCCATTCTTGATAATAAGCAGGAACATCATTTAATTTAATTTTATCTCCCTCTGAAAACTCTTCTTCCAATTGACTGATTGCCTTTTTTGAGACCTTTTTTTCTTCTATTCCTAGCATTAAACTTTTATCATTTTCATCCATATAATTTAATCTAATGCTGCTTAAATTTCCCTCCTTGTTATTCCGAGTTTTTATTTCCAAAGTCCACTCTTCAGGAACTTTCTTTGGGACGAGCACTTTAAAATTCACCTCTTCCTTTACTTCAGCTATTGTGATGCTGTTGTGGTTATACTTAGTTTCTTTAGCGAAGGCTATTGAGGAAGAAACAGTAATGAGATATAAAATTATCAATAAACTTGAAAAAATTTTCATCAAAATACCTCGTTTCTCTTTAAATGTTTATCCAATCCAATATTATCCCCAATACTCTATATTCAATTCAAAAAAGCGAATTGCATAATAGCAATCGCTTTCACAGTAAGTATTTTCTTTTGTTTTTAGTTATTACTCACTATCTCTTTTCCAGCTTGTTCAGCTGAAGAATAATTTACTTTTTTTCTATATCCTCTATACGTTTTTTTTCTATGTAATTTATCCTTTCATTTGTTTCATTATTGGAGTTTTTCATTCGATTGGATACCATTTTAAACAATGAAATAAAGAATAAAACTAAGACAAAAGCACCTAATAAATATCCGATAATGATTTCCATATAATCACTCCTTCAATTCTATATTCCATAATCTTGCCCTTTACTTGAATTAAGGAGCAAATGCACACTTTTGCTGGGATCCTAACTCTAAAAAATGGCTGTCATAGAGTCTTAGCTAATGTATTTGTTGGTTTTTCTCAATTTTGTTCGCTTTTGCTACTCACGTGTTTCTATTTAAAACATCTTGAATGAGTAATTTAGACATGTAAGATCTAATTCCATTGTCAATATTTCTAGCGTTAATGAATTTATTTGCATGTTCTGTAAGAAAATCAATTGCGTTTTTCTTTTTTATTAAAGCCTGCTGTTCTTCATCCCATAACGATAGATTTTTTTCATACTTTATTCTTATTAACTTTAATTTATCTTCTTGAGATAAATCTCCAAAAGAAATAAATCCATCAAACCTTGAAAAGATAGGACTGCCTAATTGCTTTTTAATCTCTTCAAGTGAACCGTAGTTTGTGGTGCAGATAATGATAGAATTCTTTAAATTGACCTTATAGTTTCTATCCACAAATAACCCTTCATCAAAAAATTGATAAAAAGCACTAAAAAAACCCGGAGGACATTTATCGAATTCATCTAAAAGTATTACATTGGTTTCCCGCCCAATTAATCCCTTAGCAAATGAATTTTCATTAATACTACCTCCAAATAAATAGGATGCAAAAGCCTCAGTTTGATACATTGAAATTTGTTCCCTTAATAACTTTCCATTGTACAAAACTTTACTCAATAATTTAGCGGTCTCAGTTTTCCCTACGCCAGCTGGTCCATAAAACAATAAGACAACAGGGTTACTATACTTTGCGGTTAAAGGATAAATCGTTGATACTAATTCTAAGATTGGTTGTTCTTGGCCTATTATTTCTTTGTTTAATTCTTCATATAAATTAGTAATATCTTGTGTTGTTATTTTATTAAATTCGAAGGTGTTTTCCTTTACTAAAATATACTCATCATTCTCAAATAATCGTATTATTCCCTCTTTTAATAACAAAGGCGGATTATGAATATAACATTCAATAATGCATTCTTTTTCCACCAATAGTCTAATTAAGTTTGGAAGCATACCCAAAAAATGTTCTTTCACTGATGAAAGATCCTCTGAATAACAAACGAGTGTATAATTTCTACCTGAATTGTCGTTTATCCAGTCATTAAAGTTCTCTTTGTCAATTGTTGTTATCAAAGTATGGAGTGATAAAACTTGGTCACAAGGTTCTATAATTTTTTCAAATTCTTTAGTTGGCCCTGAATATAATTCAACAATATTCATCTAATTAATTCCCGCTAAAATAACATCAATAATGTCTAATTCGACTTCACCATTCTTAAAGTTATCTTTTTTTTCTTGTTCAAATGCATCAAATCCACTGCTTGTTTCTTCAGTATTACTTTCACCAATTTCCTTCATAAAATGTAATTCCTTCTCTGTGCATGTCCCTACCTTAATTCCATGGATTGTTAAATCCATTTTTTGAAGGTCAGTTAATCTATAGTTATTTCTAAGACCATCTAAGTTAAATCTAACTATTTTTCGGTCATCTCCTCTTACGGCAAGCAGTTCATAATATCCTTTTGCATTCTCTAAAACATCATCAAATAAAGAAAAATCAAAGTTTTGAGGGTCATTTGCATTTTCATTACCTGATTGTACTACTACTACATCTGCTTGATTGCTGTATACTTTTATGAAAGGAGTTATAGTCTTTAAGAAGGTAAAAGAGTCAGGTACTATTTTTAGTTTATATTCCTTAAGAGTTTTAAAACTTTCACTATCAACAAAATCCGTTTCCAATAGCTCTATAAAGCTAGTTAAAATAGTGTTTGTTAGTGTAGTGGTCAAAATATTGGTCCCTTTTCTTGAAAATTGTCCTTTAGTGTCAATACCGCCTCCTAATTTAAAGAAGGTAAACAGACTAGTCTTAGCTCTTGCTTCAAACTCAGCTTCTCCTGATAATTCATTGGCTTTATCAACCATATCCTTTGTGATTTCCTGAATCCTTCCCTTATTTGCTTGATCTAAGCTATCTAAAGCAGATGATTCATCGAAATATATTACTTTTAACATCGTACACCTCTATTGATTATGTATTTTATTCACTAATACCAATTATTTCAAATCGACCATAATTAAACAATACCTTATTCCATAAAATGGCCCGATAAAAAAAGAGCCTCACACCCAAATGGGGTGAAACTCTTTACCATTAAAAATATTTGCAATAGAAATCCTGGCGCAGCTTTCCACTAAGTTGAGCATAAATCTTTGTAGTCTCACTTTTTTCATGACCTAAAAGACTTTGAATTACTTCCAGTGGGGCACCGTTATTAATTAAATGTGTGGCATAACTATGCCTTAGTTGGTGAGGGTGAATGCTCTTCTTTATCCCTGCTCGTTTTGATATCCGCTTTATAATGTACCTCACCATATCAATGCTCATCCTGTTTTGGGGCTTCCTTTCTGTGATGAATAGACAACCATCCAGATCGTCTCGTTCATCCAGGTACCGTTTCAGCCATAAAGAACAGCGAGTATTAAAATACACTTCCCTCTCTTTGTCACCTTTTCCATGAACAATCACCGAGTTCGCTGAGAAATTGATATCATCTTGATTTAGTTTTACAACTTCTCCAATTCGACAACCTGTTGAATAGAAGAATTCAAACAAAGCATTTTCTAATGAACTTTGACAAGCTTCTCTGAGGTGTTCAATTTCTATATCAGTTAGAAACTTAGGAATTCTTTTTCCTATCTTTGGCTCCTTTAATTTTGAAGCAGGATTGTAATGTAGGTAGCCTTCATCATGGATCCATTTAAATAGTGATCTGATGCATCTAACCCGATGTCCCAGACTTGTTGGCTTTAAGTGTTCTCCAGAATTAATAAGGTAACTTTTCAGATTTTCCGTTGTGATGTCTTTTATGTTGATGTCGCCAAAGTGTCTTAACAATAGACTATATTGGAAACAGTAAGCTTTTAATGTTAATGGGGAATACCCTTCGATTTTCTTATCTAACTGATATTTCTCCCATGCTTCAGACATTCTCATATTTTATCAACTCCTACGAGGCTGCCAAACAAGTAAACTTTGGTTTAAGTGTGCCCCATTAGAAGGTTATTTATACAAGGTTATTAAAATATATTTCTCCGACCAAAGGGAACCGATCTTCAATTAGCGCCCCCTATAATGGAATAAAAGTTACATAATTTCTTATTATTAATTGAAAATTGGCTTTAAATAGTCTGCGTGACCTCTTATTAGATCAACTTCTTCATCAGATGATATCCAAAAAAATTGAAAGGTAAGTCCTTTTTCTTCTCCTCCACCTGTTGGATTGTGTTCCCATTCATCAGCAATTTCCTTACAAATTATCTTATAGAAATACCTATTATGTATAGCACCATCATCATTTTCCCAATAGTCTTCTGATATCAACTTATTCACTTCAAAACATTGGATTCCAGTTTCCTCTTTAATTTCTCTAATTACCGCGTTATACGTGTCTTCATCCTCTTTAACTGTACCTTTAGGTACTTGAATACCTGCCTCAGGGATATTCTTGTGCCGAAATACCAATACCTGTGTCTTCTCGTCTCTTACTCTTGTGACGTATCCATAAGCTTTTTTTATTGGTGTCATAAATACAATCTCCTATGTTAATTTCCTTCTTCACTATAATAAAAAATAATTGATTATTCCATTAACCGTTTAAGGAACAAAAGAAAAGCTGAAGAGCGGTATTCTTACCTTCAGCTATAAAAAAATTTCACTGTATTACTAACTGTTGAAACTGTATTTAAAGTTCAACTATTCTCCTCAGTAAATATATCCGTTTTTATGAACTGGTACTTTTAATTCTTCAGCTGCTGCTTCTAGCAAGTCTGGACAGAAGTAATAAGTACGTTTATTAACAATTACACCAGCATCGAGTTCTAATTCAATTAAACTATAAACTGCATCTTTTCCATCTTTTTTAGTCATTACAACAACGGCTGGTTTATCCCACAGCTGTTGGTAAACAGCTTTCATTGGCATTGGATCATTTGCCCATCCTTCTAACGAATGGTTTCTAATAGTTTCCTTTCCGTACTCAAATGATGTATGGACAATATCATTGATAGCATTTTCATCAAGTAAACCAGCTATCGTATCAGGATCTCTCCGATTAAAAGCATCTATATATGCTTGAATTACTGGACCATTAGCAGAAACACTTTCTTGTTTAGGACTAGATGGCGATGGCAACGGCAACTCTTCTTGACCTAATTCCTTTAATTTTTTTCGAGCTCTATGGAGAAGTGCCTTCACACTTCCTTCAGTTGAACCAATCATTTCTGCCACTTCACTCCCTTGAAATTGAAAAACGTCAAAAAGCAAGATCACTGCACGTTGCTTTGGTGACAAATATATTACCAATTTCTCGATAGCTTCCCTAATCGAAAATGGATCCACGTCTTCGTATGACTCTTCAGTTTGTTCTTCTAATATAATTCGCTGCTGCTTTCTTTGAAGATTAAGCCAGGTATTAGTAGCGATTCTAAATAGATAACTTTTCGGAATTACTGGCTGAAATATTCTCGGTAAAGCACTATAAGCCTTAAGAAGTGTATCCTGCACTAAATCCTCAGCATCCCAAGGTGACCTGGTAATCATTCTGCAATACTGCCATAAAGCTGGCCTATGAGGTTCAATAAGTTTATCAAACTTCTTTTTCAAATCTCGCATTTCACTAGATACATCTTCTAGTTTATTCATTATACTTCCTCCTTTTATCTATTCACTTTATAAACACAGTTAGGAGGGAAAAAGATACGGGGGAATTTTAAAGAATTTAGCGGGTCTTGTGTTTTCCTACCGAATAGTGGAAAGAAGGCAATAACCTGAGATCAATTTGCAGATCTTCTGTTATTGCCCCCTATAGTTGAATAAGCTCAATTAATAACAAACTTAGCTGAACTAAACCGAAACCTCCTCTATGGATTAACCGCCTATTCCCTTGGCTAATAATAAGAAAAATACAAAAATAAGAACTGCTCCATTCGTTAAAACTCCAAGAATTCCTGACAACCACTTTTTAGACATAGCAGCAAAAACGATTCCAATTACCGAAAGAATCCCCAAAATGGTAATCCCTAACGACAAATCTGCGTTAGGTCCTCTTAGTAGCAGAAACACAGTTACACTAATTAGCATCATTAATAATGATAATAAACCGTATTTGTTCATCTTTTCATTCCCCCTCTACAATTCTGTTGAGCTTTACTTTGTATATCCTCTTTTAATTAGACGGAAGCATAATCACTTAGGTTTCGAATTATTCAATTAACCTGCCCGTTAGCCGAAGATTAACCACTCATATCTTGTAAATGTCACCCCCCAATGTGAAGTGGTTTCAGACATAAATTCTTTATCAGAACACTTCCTAAAATTTTTTTAAAAAGCGTTATAATTCACAGTTAAACTTCATTAATCAAATTCAATGTATCATATGCTAGACGGATCTAAAAGGAAAGGAAGCGGTAACCCCCTCAAAACATCAATTTAAATGTCTCGTAGAATTATATAAAGGGCAATCCCATTCGTCTTCTTTAAAATTCAAAATAGTAATAGCGGTATTATCAATATAAGCCTGCTGGAATTTCTGTGGAAGCAACTTTTGTAAGGTTAATCCGATTAAAACACCGTGACTGATCACCAATATTCGTTTACCTTTATATGTACGAACTATATCTTTTAAAAATTCTAATCCTCTGTTAGATACGTCTTCAAATTTTTCCATTCCAAGTTCTAAATTACGCCACTCACTACCCCACTGCCTGACTCTTTGTTCTTCCGTAGTACCTTCAATATCCCCGCAATTTATTTCTCTTACTCTCATCAACTTGACTAATGGGTAAGCCTATCTTACTTCCAGTAATTTGGGTAGTTTCAATTGCCCTAGATAAGTCACTCGTAATAATCATATCCCACTGTTCTTCAAGAGATAGTCTATCCCCAATGCTTGTAGCTTGTTTTCTGCAATCTCATTTAAAGGAATATCACTTACTCCTTGAGCTTTACCCAATGAATTCCATTCAGTTATACCGTGCAGAATTAGTCCAATTGTAGCCATTCTCCCACCATTTTCTTAATATTTTGTTCTTCAGCTATCCCGCCCTTTCGTATTATAAGGTCAATCAGAAAAGAAAATATTTCTGATTGACCATTTTTTATATCGATATATATTACGGTAGCCGGGGTAGAACGTAATAGCCCTTGGGACTTGATCCCGTCCGTTAAACAGTTCGCCCCCTACTTGTAACAATAATGTTCGTTTTAGTAACAAACAACTCTATATTCAAATATAAACTGTTTGAGTCTAAAATTCGGAAAAATAAAAAAGCTCATAGGAGCTTTTTTATTTAGCAAATAATTACAAATTGTGAATTGTTAAATTAATCTATAGTTTCGATCACGAATATTAATATTTTAAAATAATAAAATATTTGATTAAGTTTAGTCTGCTAGTACTCCCCAACCATCTGAGTAACCTTCGTAATGTAAACTTAGGGATTGAAGTTGGTTTTGAATGTTAATTATTGCTTCATATTCTAAAAGCATACTAACATAACAATAACAAGTCCAATCATTAGAATCATCATCTTTTTCTAACTCACAGTTAAAACCCTTACTAGATAAAACATTTAATAAAGCTTCTCCGTTCTTTTTATCAGGAATAGATACAAAAAAATCAACTCTATGTTTTTTACTAAAGTCTAATCCTTCTTTATAAAGCATTTCTAATACTTGTCCATCATCATCATTTGGAAATTTCAAATCTTATCCTCCTAAACATTTATAAACATATTTTTTATCTTTTTTAGTTAAACCCCTATGATCTACCATCTTCAATGGGTTTTTGTTTACTTGTTATTTTTGCTAACTGCATTTTGAGCCACTCCAATCATCAAAAAGTGAGCCACTTACCCTTTGGATTCTGGAAAATATAGGATATCTTGAATGAATAGAGTCCATCATACCTCTCACTCCAAATCAAGACGTGTTTAAACTGGAAATTGTGTGGCTTAAGATTTCGTGATCGAGGTGGCTCTATTTAAATGAGCAAATACACTTGTTAAACAGAGATCAACATTACTTGTAATATTACTTTGGTTATATTTAATGGATTGTTCTAATTGACGTAATAAGCTCAATAAATTAAATAATAATAAAAATTCTTATTACAAGTATTCACTATTCTGATAATAAGTGCCGCTATATAACGCGACGCTGTTTTAATATCTGCTAAGAAAAACTAATTGAAATAAATCATTAGTATTAATTAGCTTGAAAATCTTTATTCCGATGAGAATAATGTTTTTTTTCAGTAAAATAAATATATTCTATCCCTTCACAAGCACTTAAATTTCCATCTAATACAGTCGTACCACTGAATACAAAACTTTTTAAATTAGCCAATTCCTCAATGAATGATAAAGAAGGAACTTCTCCACATTCTGTTAATTTTAGCTTCTCTAATTTTTTCAACCGATTTATTGGATTGAAATTTATAATTTTTTTACAACTATGAATTTCCAAATTAACTATAGAATCAGAAATATCATCAATATCCGTCAAAGCGTTATTATAAGATAATTCAAATTTTTCTAGTTGATTTAATTTTTCGATTCCTTTTAAAGAAGTTATTTTTGCCTGAGTTAATCTTATATCTTTTACTTTTAATAGGCCTTTTAGTTCTTCAAAATTACTATTTTTGGGTGAATATTTCCATAATTCAAGCTTTTTTAAATTAATAAGTTCTTCTAAACCCGTTGTTTTTTTAGGTAACTCTCCATATAAAGCTTCTAGCGTTGTTAAATTATTCAATTTAAGTTGCAGGGTTGTTTTAGTATCATTTATGGCAAGAGTTTTTAATTTTTTTAAATTATAAATACCAGAAATATCTTTAATAAAGTGATTACTAATAGATAATTTTTCAATTGTAGGACACTCATGTAAAAAATGCACATCTTCATGTTCAAAATCATCATTAATTTCTACTTGAAAAACTTTGTGCTGATTAATGTACTCTAAACACTCTTCTAAGTGTTCTTGAGATATTATTAGAGTATCTCCTTCTTTATCCTTCAAAATACGAATATTTCCTAATTTAAAGGTTTTCATAACTTCCTCCAATATTTAATGCTAAAATTAATACCTTCCGTAATCTTGATTATGATATCTTCTTCCAGGACTTTGAAGCTTATTATATAATTTTCCACCTCTTTTGAATTTATATTTTTTCATTAATTTATATTCCTTTATAAAGGCGCTTCTACTATTTTTAGCTGGACTCCACATTATACCTCTAACTCGGTCATTATTATCTCGTGCGTGCTTTCTAGCTGACTTTCTTGATCGCTTCAAATTTCCTTTTCCAATATACTTATATCCGCTTTTATAATGAACTACATATGATCCTGATTTCTTAGTAAGTTTTGAGAGGCCTTTAATTTTTTTGTAAGTTTTGTAAGCTTTATAACCTCGATATGCCCAAATGCCAACTAATACAAATTGAGCAAAGTGACCATCTGGATCAATAAACATCACCGGACTATTATCCGCATACGTATATCCATTTTGTGTAATTGGATCGTCTTCATCACCAGGATCAGGATCTCTAGAGATAAATCTAGCTGTTTCTGAATCGTAATAACGAGCTTGAAGATAATACAACTTCGTTTCTTTATCCATGTAGTAGCCAGCATAACCTAGAGGTTGGTCTTTCAATTCACTGTTTTCTGTGTTTGAAACAACATTTCCCCATGGATCGTATCTATAACTGGCTGCCTCTACTCCGTTAGAATCAACAATTTGGAGGACATCTCCATGATAATTGGTCACAAAGTAGAAAGTCGAACCACTCTTGTTTGTAAGACTAACCGGCTTCCCATTCACCCAGGTAAATGACCAGAGGGTTTTCTTGTTGCTGTCTGTTACCCTTATAAGATCAGTACCATCATAATGGTAGTGAGAGGTCTCACTTCCGAAAGTTTTAGTTTTTCTTAAACCATTAGGATGATAAGTGTAAGAAGAAATGACTGTACCAGTAAGGTTCTTAACAGATGTCAAGTTTCCTTCCTGATCCCACTCATAGGTGTATTTGTTGTCTTTCGTCAAATTGCCTGCTGCATCATACGTAAATCCTTCAATTTCATTTGCTCCATTAAAAGAAAGATTCATACCATTTGGATTTAACAAGTTCCCCGATTTATCGTAAGAGTAGGTAGTGGTTTTAGCATTTGATGTCCATGATGCTAAGCGACCGGCAAAATCATAGGTGTATGACTCCTTTTGACCATTGATCGTGGTTTCATTTATGTCACCATCTGGTTTGTAAACATGATTAATGGCCAATGGCTTATTGCCAAGAGACGACTGACGGATTAGTTGTCCAGCCTCATTGTAATGATAAAACACTGAAAGAGATCCGTTGACCATCCGAACCGGTTGATTGCTTTCATCATAATAATAAGAAGTCGATCGTCCGTTTGGCCCGGTTAACTTCGTTAATCGTTTTAAGATGTCGTATTCATATGCCGTGCTTTCAGACTGTCCGTTGTATGTTTCCGTTAAATTTTTTCGTTCTCCGAGGTTAGGTGAATTAGTATTGCTCTCGTACTCATTCGTAATCGTATAGCTATCCGGATTAACGGATTTGGTCAATCGCTTATTGTCATCATAGCTAAAGGTGTACGTCCCTGCAGATCCCTTTATGGCTGTTTGATTATCAGCTTTATCATATTCGTACGTGTACGTCTTACCGCCAACACGTTTCTCCGTCATGCGATTCTTTTTATCGTAAGAGAATTCTTCTCTAGCAATGACTGTTGTTCCAGATCCACGTTCAGTCACCGTCACATTACCAGTCACATCATAGTCATAACGAAGGAACTTCCCTAACGGATCTGTTTCTTTCGTCACTTTATTAATAGCATTATAGTCAAACGTCGTTTTGTTACCGCGAGGTTCTGTTCTTGATTTAATGTTTCCTTGGTCATCATGTTCATAGGAAACCATAATATTTTCAGGGTCTGTATCCGATCCTTTGACAAGTGTAGTGGCTTTTAAACGATCGAGATAATCATAAGTATATAGAGTTTTCAGACCAATTTCATCTGTAGTTGATGTATTGTTTCCATTTTTATCGTAAGTTGAGATTTCAGAATACCCTAAAGCATCAACGCTCTTCTCTTTAAAGTTTCCATCCACTGAATAAACATCGGTTGTGGTAGAGCCATTTTCTTCAACTTTAATATTGTCAAAGAAGGCAGCACCGTTTTGTTTACTGAAAACGCCGTATACCTTGAGGCGGTTAAAGGCTTTTTCTGCACGGAACGTTTGTTTTACAAATTGCCATTGATCCTGGATGTCCCTATCGAATGGAAGGTCAAACTCATTTTCCGTTCCGTCCGTGTACATAAACCATACGCGAAGTCTATAATCCCCGGTTGTATTGTTTCCAGAAGCATAGGACCATCCTGATAGAGTGATTGGATCCCCAGCTTTTCCTTGAACGTCAACGTATTGTCCAAAGTGACGATTGGCTGTGCTGACACCGTTAAGGATAAATGCTTGGTCTCCACGTTTTGAGAGGTCAGATGTGAGCCCGTCCCCTGTTCCAAGAGCAAACAGCTTGCTGTAATCGGTGGATTTGTCATACTCCCACTCCATGCTGCCATACTCGTTGCTGTAATAGTTATCAAGTGTTGCACCGTATAACAGTTGAGCACTGTCAAATTGAACTATTCCTGTTCCCGTTGCCAAGAGGTCAAATCGAATGTGTGCTGTATCTTTAGGCAGCTGGAAGAAATCTGAAAGGCGCGTCCAATCATTCGTCCCTTTTAATGCAGCAGTGGTGAAAATGATAGTCTGTCCAGTCTCATCCTTCATTGTCTGCTTCGATGCATTCAATGGATAAACACGAATTTGGGCACCAGTACCCGTTAGACCAGAGGTTTTAATATTTGCTGCCACCGTATAGTATTTACTTGGCTCGTCACTTTGAACAGGCACCGTCTGCGTGTAATAACCTGCTCCATCTGTACCAGAAAGAGTTACTTTAGCAGATTTTTTTCCGTGTTTCGCAGAAGTACCATCCAATTGATACGTACCAATCGAACGGCGGCTCCATGTTTCCGCCTCACCGGAAGATGTGGCTCTCTCAAAGTTAGAGTTTTGAAGTCGATTGTGTGTGATTCGTGTACCGGATACGGACATAATATCATTACCATATTTGTCATATGCATTGTAGTCCACAACTCGGTAGTGGTCTGACGTGGAAATAAGATTACTCTTCGCATCATAGACATGCTCATATGATGTCCCGTTCTCCACTTCTTTTGTCACGTTGGATTTATTGTCAAATGTGTTTTCACTCGTCAGTTGGTTTGGCGACTGTGAACTTGTCAGGTTCCCCTTTGCATCGTATGAAGCTGTATTAACAACACTTGGATCAGGAGTACCAGTCGCTGGATTTGGCTCGGTTTCCTTTATCAGATTGTTTTTGTTCCATTCATACAACGTGGTAGCTTGATTCGCTCCGCCGTAATCTTCTGTTTGTTCAATGATATTGACGGTCGGTTTTTCAATTCCACTGTTTTTATAACGTGTTTTGTTTCCGTTGGCATCAGTGAAAATCGTTTCTGTTCCACTTGGATATGAAAGCTCTGCAAACATTGAATCTGAACGTGGATCCACAATCTTTTGAACGCGGTTCGATGCATCGTAGGCAATCTTCCCAGTGTTCCCATTGGCATCCTGTACGCTTACGAGCTGATGAGTACCGCTGTAGCCAAACGTAATTTTTTTCTTTTCCGTTCGATTGGCCGCATACGTGATACTTGCTAGACGGTTTGTTCCATTAAGAGCTTGATAGGCTAAAAGGGTTTCTGTTCCTCTGAAATCCGTCACTTTTTCAAGCAATCCAGTTGTTGGCTGGTAGCTAAGAGTCAAATCACGGCCTGTTGTTTCTGATCCGTATCGTTCACTGATTTTTGTGATGCGATTTGACGTCCCATCGAACATATACAGAACAGTATTTCCTTTTTCATCAACTACTTTTGTATTGCGCCCAAGCGAATCAAACGTTAATACAGTTTCGTCCGTTTGTTTAATGGTATAACCACCGTTAGAGGTACTGTTTAATTCTAAAAACACACCTTCTGGAGGTGTATAGGATGTGTTAGTGTCATGCTGCTGTTTACCAAAGTGAAGGCGTGTTCCCTCTTCGTCGATGTATTCAATAATCTTCTTGTCTGGAGAAGGCACCAATCGTTTTCCTACATTGGATGTCCAGCCATAACCATACGCATCTTGATATAGAGAACGACTGTTATACACCAATTTTAAGTTGAAGGCATCTGTTTTTCCCGATAGCGATAATAAACCGATATCGTAAACCATGTTTCCGTTAATAACGTTAACAACTGCAGTTCCTTCACCTTGAAATAAATCTGGCGTATATGTCCAGTAATCGGTGATTCCGAGCATTTCTTTTGGTCTGAAGTAAACGACTAGTTTGGGCTTAGTAGGATCAGTGCCGTTATGTTCAATATTTTCTTGTGAATAGAAGATTTTCCGTCCCGAAATTGCTTCTTTATCATTTGGAAACTTTATCATAACACCATGGTTTTTGGATGGGTCCACTGCCCATTCTTTGATCATGTCGTCGATATGGAAGTAATCATATCCTGTCCAGTGAAAGCTGCTCCGGTATTGAGCCGGTGTGGTTTGAAATGATGGTTGATTGTTCCAGTTAACTGTCGTTGGTGTATAGCCTGTGGTTAATTTGTGGATGTTTACTGTTTCATTGGAATAGGAACTGTATTGACGAAGGCCAATTTTCCCTCCAGTAACAACAGCATTTGGAATCGTCGGCAGATCCCACTTCAAAAGAGAACGTGTTCTTCCTTTCGCAGTATCATTACCAACATACAAAAATGATTCATTGCTGAAATTGGATGTTGGTGCTTTTTCAGATACATATGTATCTTTTGCATCAAACACATCGATCCAAGGATCTATCGTTACTGGATATACTCGTTCCGGATCCTTCAGGAAGGTTTCATCTGCCGTCACTGTCAGTGAAAATCCTCCTGTGACCGCTTTAATGTTTTGAGTAACGCGGTGTGATAGATCACTTTCTGTTTCTTTTTTGCCACTCGAATCGAACATATATGGCTTTTGAATGATGAATAAGAATTTACCTGTTGCTGCGTCAGTAAATTCAATAACACCATCATTGCGTTTTTTGGCATCCATACCTGAACCTTTAATAAAAAATTCAAAGGCATTTTTCCCCTGGTATGAGTTCAGTATGATGTTTTCTTTGACTTTAGATCCATCTACAATATATTCAAATGTGACATCTTTAAATAACTCTTTATATGTTGCCTGATTTTCGTTCGAAACCAGGGTGGTTTCCTGAACATCCGAATACTGTTTCGAGTTAGCATCACTTTTATTATTGATACCAAACGAAACATCTTTTCCATTTAAATGATAGGAAAATAACTGAGTATATCCCTCATCACTTGGCTTTTCAGGAAATCGAACCGTAAATTCATTTTCTTTGTTTTCAACTTGATTCGTCTTGGATGATGGAACAAGCGTATTATCTATTTCCTTCCATTCATCGCCGTCTTTGTAATGGATAGGCTCAAGCATCACTTCTGATGACATAGTGCCATCAGGATGCGCAAAAACTTTAGCCGTTTCTGTCCTCAGAGTAGGAATTTCTATGAGATTTTCCCTTTCCTTATTTTCTGCGATATCAGTCGTTTCTTCTTTCTTGCTCTCTTCCGCCTTTACACTTCGGAAGGAAGCAAGATCAAAAGAAGAAACAATTAGGACGAATACCAGCATATGAATAATCGCCTTTGAAAATCGTTTGCTCCAAATCATTAATGTTATCCCCTTTAATGTTTTTTGAGATAAATGGGTATATTTATAGTCCATCTCACTTTAATAGATTACAACATTGTTAAACTAAGGGGAATATAGTAATAGTACAAATGTTGAAGTTTATTGTAATTTTATATCATATATTGTTACTTTATATACTATTCTCATTTCGCGTGAATAAACCGAGTACCTATAATTTCATAATTCTTACGAGCAGCTACCTTATAGAGGGGAAAGCCTGATTACCCTTAACGGGGTATCGTCAGGAAAAGCGGTTATACAACGATAAGGTAAAAACCCTAGTCATATGGGGCTGTTGGTTTTGAATTGCATCCTAAAGAACCAGGATTTAAAAAGATAGTATCCTTACCCTCGAAAAAATGAAGTGGATGATGATGTCCGAAACATATTAAATTTTCTTCATTTGCTTTAAATAGAGAGAGTAAATTATCTAAACTTGGCTCAACAATTCTACTAAAAGGGTCTTTACTTATATGTTTATTTAATTTGGTTTGCTCGATGTGATAATGGATAAATAGTATAGACATTCCTTCAATTGTTATAGCGATGGTACGAGGTAACCGTTCTAATTTCGAGATGAAACCTTTTTCCATATTATTTGCTATCCATTGATGATGCTCTTTAGCGTGAGAGTGGCTAAATGGATGTTCTTCCCCTTTTAAAATTGCCAAAACTGCTTCATCGTGATTTCCAGTAATCATAGATACATCTCTTCTGGCAGATAAGATTTTTAAGACTTCATTTGTATCTGGTCCAATCCCTATCATATCTCCTAAACAGTAGATATGTTCAATGTCCTGCCTTTTATCAAACTCATTAAGAACTGCTTTTAAAGCAGAAGCATTACCGTGAATATCAGCAATCACTCCAATTTTCATAATCTGTCGACCCTCCTTTTGACTATTTTCATATGATAAATAATACCATGTTTCTTTTCACTATTGAAAAAACAACAAAGTTTACGAAAACAGCCCTATAAATTACCCTCCTTTAACTTAATACCGATAATTTCAAATTCGATCGACCAACTCAAGAAAAATATAAATAATAAAAGAGCTTACCTTGTTCTGGATAAGCCCCGATAGTTAAGTTCATTTTCTAGATTAAAGACCTCAACGCTTTTAGTTAAAGTCTAGTCTGTAAAATATTATCCCATTACATCTTTAAGACGTTTATTTTGTCTCTTTAAGAATAACCAAACTATAAAAAGAACACTAAAAATAGTAAACATTAATATAGGTGCCTGAAAAATACTCCAAGTGCTTGGTCCGTAATAGGTTAATTGGTGATGTCTCTCAATAGTCTCTTCATACGAACTTTTATATTCGTATTGAATCACCCATTGTTTATTCGCCATCATTACGGTTCCTAAATCATAACCACTAGGAATAATTGTTTCATTCTTCCCCAAAATACCCTCTTTTCCAATGACAATCGCGGCTTTATTGTATTCAATAGGATAGATCGTTGTAGGTTTCTGTTTTATAGAAGTATTTTCCTGTAACCAATCTTTTATATTTGCTGCTGGAAAAACAGCTAACAAATTAAGTTTTTCATTATACTTTTTAAAAATGGTAAGAAGTTGTTTTTCTTCTTTTTCAGTCACTTCTGTTGAGGCTCCAAGAATATTAAATACATCATCCATAATGGCTTCTTTTTCTTGTTCAACTACTTCTAAATTAGTTACTTCTTCTTTATGTTCACTAAACTTTTTATTTGAATGAATTAGAAAAATGAATCCAAACAGCAAGGAGAAAAGTGTAGCTACAAGTAAATAATTCGTCAGTTTCTTTTGATCGTTGAAGAACCTGGATACTTTTTGAAATGGTCTCTTTACTTCCACTTTATACACTTCATCTATCTCATCAGATAAATCAACATTATTTTTCATACTTTCTAATACTTCTCTACATTTTTTACACGAATTCATATGTTCCTCAATAAAATGAATACTATCTTGGCTGCACAAATGATCGATATAAGAGGGGAGTAAATCTCTTACTATATTGCATTTATTGTCCATTGTTATCCCTACCCCTTTCCCTTAATTTCATTTTAGCCCTATAAAAAGTAACTCTCGCCCAGTTTTCATTTTTCAATTGAATTTCTCCTATCTCTTTGAAACTAAGACCACCTAAGATCCTCAAAAGTAACACCTCTTTATATGGTTCTTCAAGTAAGTGTATAATTCGGTATAGGGCAATTTTGTCTTCCGAATAAATAAATTCAGCTTCAGGAGAAGTATGTAATGTGTCATCTTGAAACATATGTCTTTGTTGTTTCTTATTTCGTTCAAGATGCTTATAATAGGAGTGCTTCGCTATTTGACAAAGCCAAACTGACATTTTACATTCACCATTAAATCTATCAATGGATTTTACAGCTTGATAGAAGGTTTCTTGTGTTAATTCTTCTGATAAATCTGCGTTGTGACAAAGACACATAAGATATTTGAATACTTCTTTAGCATAATTGCTATATATTTCATCTAGTTCTCCCAAGCCTTTTCCTCCTTCCGTTTATATATCCGATTCAAGTCACTTTCGTTACAAAAAATATACTATTTTTTTATTGACATTAGAAAACCGACGAACTAAATGGCGGCGAAATATTTAAATTCAACATAATTATTAAAATAACCTGCCATTGAACTATCCTTCCCGTTTGAGTACATCCTTTCTCAATCTCCACTAATTTCAACATAAATATCCAGAATTATTTAAAAGTCTTGTTCGATTAAATTGCCCATTCATGAAGAAAGACGCTTTCCTTATTACAGAAAAGCGCCCGATAACGGAAGATCGTTCTATAATATCTGTGCCAGAAAAACAGAAAAGCACCCAGCTCAATAAGTATCAATTAAGAATCACTTGGTTGCTTACTTCTTTTTTTAATGATATTACAACTTTTTTATTCTTGGAAATCTTGACGATCTAACCTCATAAAAAAAACAGGTCCTGGTTCTTCTGGGATATCTGGGACCATTTTAATAATCTGAAACCCAACTTTTTCATAGGCTCGTATAGCTATACTATTGTTAACCTCTGGATTAATAATACATCTGTCTACACATTCATTGGAAAAAACAAACTGACTTAGAAAACGCGACAGAATTTTAGTACCAAGTCCTTTATTTCTATACTCCTCTTCTCCTATAAATAAGTCTAAACTGGCTGAATTAGTAAGATCAACGTACTTTTCAAATTCTGGATAATCACTCCAATTGAATGTTTGTATATAACCAATAGGAGTATCATTATAAAGAATTAGATACGGATCAGTTGGCTCAACCCTATTGATATAATCAGAAAACTCTTTGGTTACCTTTTCATAAGGTTCTTTTTTGTTGTAAGCCCAAAAACGGTTAACAAAGCGGTCATTTCTAATCCAGTCATACATAAGTGGTAAATCTTGTAATATAAGCCTTCGAAACTTAATCATGTTTGGATCCAATTTCATATTTCCCCCTTTGAACAGGTTAATGTGACGATTAGTAATAACTCAAATAACCTTTCAATATATGTCTATTTTATATAAAACCTTGTTAAACTTTCTTGCTTTTGGCCTAATAATATTATTTCAAATTTCAATTTTATTTCAGGTTCTTATTCCATAATCTGGCCCTTTCACTTGAATAAAGTAAGTGTTCTTAAACTGACCTCTTAAGCTTTCCCACAGCTAGAATGATATCTATTTTGTCGTTAATGGGAATTTACTGGGTAACGTATGGAATAATGAAAAACGCCAAGAGTCCTTTTATAATAAGGTTCCCTGGCGTTCTTTTATTTTTTAGTTGGTTGCGTTAATTAGTATTTCACGCATAGATTGGTAGATATCTATTATTATAGAGTAACCTCCCCTTTGTTCAGAGACAACTTAAGTGTGACATAAACAACTCGGTTATGACATAAACAACTTAAGTGTGACTCAAACAACTTACCTGTGACTTGATGAAAAGTATATGAAAAGGCCAAGAGCATTTTAGATTGCTCTTGGCCTTTTTTATGGCTTTATTCCATTAAAGCCCCCGTTCGTATTATAAGGTCAGCAAGATATTTCTGGTTGACCATTTTTTATATCGATATATGATTACGGTAGCCGGGGTAGAACGGAAGCCCCCGTGGGACTTGATCCCGTCCATTAAACTGTTCGCCCCCTACTTGTAGAAACATGATTGAGGCTGGTTGGGACTAGGATCCCGTATAACAAGCGAAGCTATGACACTGCAAGATGGAGTTAGGGGTTACCGGCAAGTTTATTCATAAGGAGGAGATTTTAGAATGAATCCAGTCGTTGGTCTGGATGTCTCTAAAGGAGAAAGTCAAATTCAAGCATTCTTAGAAAAAGGAAAGCCTCACCGAAAGAGTTTCAGTATCCCACACACAATAGAAGGTCTTGATTGTCTAGTAGAGTATCTTGAAGAAATAAGGGGTTTTACTGGGATTAGACCTCCGGTCGTATTAGAATCTACAGGTCACTTTCACATTCCAGTCGTTCAATATTTAGAGGAGCGTGATTATCTATTAATTATTGTTAATCCCCTTGTCTCCTATAGAGCCAAAAGTTCAAATTTACGGAAGGTAAAAACCGATGTGATTGATGCCTATCACCTATGTGAGCTGTATTATAAGGAGGAGTTAGAGCCCTACAAAAAAAGAGGAATCCAACTCTTGAACCTTCGAAATCTCACAAGGCAACATGAGAACATTACCGAACTTCATGTACAGGCTAAATTACAATTCCAATCCCTACTTGATCAAGTTTTTCCGGAGTATAAAGGGGTTTTTGGCAGCTTATATTCAGTGGTATCACTACTGACGTTAAAGGAATACCCTTCTTCTGAGGATATATTAAGGGTTGACGAGAAAGAGCTTTCTGATAAGATAGCTGAATTATGTAAGTCTCGATCTAGAGCATGGGCAAAAGAAAAAGCTACTGAATTGAAAGAGGCGGCAGAGCGTAATCCAATTCAAAAAACACTTTATCAAAGCCATATCTTGAGCATGAATATGTATATTCATATGCTTCTACAGTATAAAGAGCATCTATCAAAGTTGGCAGCTGAAATAGACGCTCTCGCAAAAGAAGTAGAAGAATATGAACTTATAAAATCAATCCCTGGAATTGGAGAAAAAATCGCGGCAACGATTATCTCTGAAATCGGGGAGATTGAACGGTTTAGTCACCCAAAAAAGCTTGTAGCCTTCGCAGGAATTGATCCAAGTGTCTTTGAATCTGGCAAATTCAGAGCCACGATCAATCGCATAACCAAAAGAGGTTCAAGCCGTCTTCGCCAGGCGTTATTTATGGCGGTGAAGTGTGCCATTCGTGACTGTCGCAAAAAGAAAATCACCGATGAGGTTATCCCTCGAAACAAAAGATTAAGAGCCTTTTATGATAAAAAGCGAGACGAAGGGAAACCTTACAAAGTAGCCGTGATAGCCTGTGTAAACAAACTTTTAAGATGGATCTTTGCCATTTTAACAAGCAAAGAAGCTTTCCAAGATATAGATTAAAAGATAGACTTGTCCACTTAATACAAAACCTTCCATAACAAGCATAGTGGAAGGCTATTTGGTATGCCCAAATTTAGTGTAACATGTTTATTCTGAACTTTTCATTGAAAAATGTTGACAAACTATTAGCTGGTTTAGTTGAATACCAATACTTGCATTTACTCAAAATGAAACATATTTTCCACTTCTTCGCTTGCTTTGGGTAAATCCATTCCTTTTTTCCAAATTAATATATTATCTTGTGGGGTTCCATAGTACAACGCTTTTATCTCCGAGTCACGATTTACCTCTTGAGCTTCAATGTCAAAAATCTCATAACCTTTTACCATTGAATATGGTGCCTTCGCATGTTCCTTAATTACTGGACGGAAAGGAGTTAAGTAAAAGTTCCCTTCTTCATCCATGTGATATTTAATTGTATTTAATTGATAACCATCAGTGAGTTCTATATGATAAACAATTTTCCCATCTGACAATTCACTTACCTCTTTTATCTTCACCACACCAGTTGGCACATCTGTGATGTCCCAATGAAACAAACTGATATACCCCAAGAAAATAAGAGTAAATACTAATGTACTAATAACTATACCTTTCATAAAGGATTTAACTCTTGAACGGTTCCAAAAGGAAGCGATATTTTTTATAACATTACCATCGTTATTATTTTTTTCAATTTCTCCTTTCGGAATTTTAATATCCTCTTCTATTCTAGCTAATTCACTCTTGCACTCATCACACTCGATAAGATGTTCTTCAACCATTTTCTTGCTTTCTCTACTACATACATTGTCATAATATAAAGGAAGTATATCTTTGACTATTTCACATGATATTTTCTTCATTTTGCCCCCTCCTTTAACTTATTTTGTATCTTTTGTTTAGCTCGGTGAAATGTGACTCTTGCCCAACTCTCCGTTTTCTCAAAGAGCTGACTTATTTGCTTAAAGGATAGTTCTCCAAATACTCTTAGTGTGAACACCTCTTTATAAGGCTCATCTAAGCAATGTAACACCTGATGAATTCGAAAAGTCTCTTCCTTACTAAGTATCATCGCTTCGATACTATCCTTAGTTATTTTTTCTCCTACATTTTCTGTATTATCGTATCGTTTTTGTTTGCTGAGATAAGTAAAGTAAGTATTTTTAGCTATTTGACAAAGCCATACGTTGATTTTGCAATTGCCGTTAAATTTATCGATACTTTTTAAGGCCTTAAAGAATGTTTCCTGTGTTATTTCTTCGGCAACTTTTTCATTACGGCTTAACGATAATAAAAACGAGTAAACATCCCGAAAATATTGATTGTATATATTCTCAAACTCTGCCACATTTCAACCTCCCTTCATATGTAAGACTATGTTAAAGGTATTTCGTTACAAAAATCACAAAAAAATTGGCAGACACATTTTAGGTCTGCCTTTAATTACAATAACAAATTAGAATAACTTTCTACTTTCTGATTTTAAAATTCCTAATAAAAGATTAGATTACTGCCCTATAATTGAACAAAAAGAAAGCTGGAGATCAGATGCCCGATCTTCAGTTATTGCCCCCGTTAATTTAATATGCTTCTATTCCCAATTAATGTATCTTGCGTCTCCTCCAAATAATTCATCAGCTATTAAGTTACCTTCTTTATCAAAAGCTCTAATAGTCCATGTATCCTCTGAATATTCCTCAGTCACAAATAACACATAGTTATCTTCTACTTCTTTCAAATAATATTCGTCAATGTTTTCTCTTACATTATCAAGCGTTAATTGGTATTTATCCGATGGTGTTACACCTTCCATATGGTTTCCTAGTACAATATACTCAATATTAGAGTTTTTTGCAGTTTTAATCGCTACTAAAAAATCATCATCGTCGCCAATTCCAGTGGCTTGAAAAGGTTTACCTTCCTCTACCATATCGCCCCATGAACCACCATCATATCGATACAGAAAACCAAACTTCTTTTCAATTTCCGCAACTCCAAACGTATTGGAAGTTTTATCTTCAAATAATACTGCTTTTGCATAACCGCCAATATCACTGGAGCTAATCAGTTTAACATCTCCTGGTACAGCATTTATCTCTTTAAAGTGCAGTCCTGATAAACTACCGATTAAAAATATACCTATAATTATAAAGATAACAAATAAATTTTTCTTCATTTTCTCCCCCTATAAACGCAAAAGGTCACTAGCGTTCTTCCATCAACCTTTTACTTGAACAAGGGCGGCTGCTTTTCAGCAATCGCCCCCGTTAGCTTAAGTATAATCCTTCACAAACTAATAATAACTTTTATTTGCTGTAGAACCCAAAAAGAAGTGTTCACCTCTCTAAAATAAACACCCCTTGTATATATATCTAGTCGAAAGTTTGACACTGTTTTTGGCTTTCTTCTTGCGTAATGTGTTTCTTTATTTTTACATTTTTTACTTGTATTCCTGTTAGGTTAGAATCCCTCACAAAAAAAGTAAGTTTATCATAATCGCTACCGTGGTGTCCTGAATAGTTTAAAGCACTGGCAAAAATAAGATGTCTTCTGGGATCCCCATCAATGGGTTCAATTATGATTTTTGGACACATAAAAAAATCATCATAGGATGGACCCAAATAATATAAATAACGTGTAAATAATGCTTCCTCAAGCAGCTCTTCTTTAGTTGGACCGTTCAACTCTTTTCTCCACCCTACTAAGATCCAATCATAAAAAGATTGTGACTTTAACCGTGTTTTTTGGCTATTTTGCGAAACTATAAGTTTCCATCTTTAGCCGTACAGGTTTTGCGTTTATTGACAGTTACACACGTATAAGCGGGTTCAATGGTAATCACTTCACCATTTGCCATTTTTAATGTCAATTTGTTGGATGGGTTATCTAAGGATACCTCGCTTGTTCCATTTACACGGCTAGAGTTATTAAGCCAGTGTACCACTTTTCTGAGTACCCGTTCTTGAAAACCATCCTTAATACTGAATACACGCTGCTGCCCAGAATCATTTTCAATCTTAATGTTTTGAATCTCATAATGCTTTAATGAGTGCGTCGTTAATTGTTCCCCAAAAGGAACCCGTTGATTGATATAATTCTTTGCTCCAGCCATTGGGCTGCTAATTAAAAATCCAATAAAGAATAGAAAAACAAAATTATATTTCTTCATAATAGTGATTTACCTACAACTAAAAATTCTAAAAAGACATCTCTTACATTACAAGTCGTATCATTGTAAAAATTGTTTGTTCCCAAAACAACCAAAAGAGTAACCTCCTTGTTTTTAATAAGCTCTAATTTTTAGTTTTGGGAATATCATTTACAATTATTCTTCTTCAATTAACCTGCCCTTTAACTTAATTCCAATTATTTCAAAAAACGGCATCTTACTCAAGAAAAACTTTAAACAAAAAAGAAGCTTATCCTGCCCCGGATAAGCCCCGTTAATTGAATAATTCTCTTCTATTAGATGGCATTTTTATATTGGATTAAATGAAAATCATTTAGCTGATTTCCATATATAACGCAAACGCCCCCAGTTTGTGTAATATCAATCAATGTAAAAGAGCTGCATAAATCGCTACTTCTTTATGGACATATTCGCTGCTTCAAGAGCATGAATATAAGTTGTGTCAAACAGAGGAACATCGGAGTCCTCCTGTTTTATCAATAATCCAATTTCTGTACAACCTAATACAATAGCTTTAGCTCCAGTTTCGATTAAACCTTGGATTACTTTTCTATAATAATCTCTAGATGTTTGTTGAACCTTACCTAAACATAACTCTTCATAAATAACCTTATTTACAATCTCTCTTTCATTGTCATTTGGTATGATAACCTTTATACCCTTAGACTCTAAACGTAATTTGTAAAAATCTTGCTCCATCGTATACCTTGTGCCGAGTAACCCTACTGAACTAATTCCTTGCTCTTTAATTTGATGAGCTGTTGCATCTGCAATATGCAAAATAGGTATATTTATTTTTTCCTGTATATCACCAATAACCTTATGCATGGTATTGGTACATATGACGATAAAATCTGCGCCAGCTTTTTCAAGAGAGTGTGCAACGTCACCCAATGTTTCACCAGCCTTTTTCCAGTCACCCTCTGACTGATAACGCTCAATTACTTCAAAGTCAACGCTGTATAAAAGGCATCTTGCAGAATGTAACCCCCCTAATCTTCTTTTCACTTCTTCGTTAATAATCCGATAATATTCAGCAGAGGATTCCCAACTCATTCCACCAATAAGACCAATAACCTTCATGTTAAAACCCCGTCTCAGCCTTTTTTGTTATTCTAATTCAAATCAACGCTCCTATGGAACAAAAATACATCTTCTTAAAAAATTCAATAAACTGATTGATAATCCCTACGTAGTATTCAATAATATGGTACTAAAATGAAAATGAACACTTATCCTTGTTACAGAATAGCGCCCAATAACGGAATAACCGTACTTATTTTACATAAAATTTTTCTTCTAAAGCATTCTCCGCAAGCTTTAAATTTTTCTTTAAATACTCAGGCAATTCCTGGTTTCTCAGGATTTCAGAAGTAGCCATCCATAAAACATCATCAACTTCTTCTGTACTTTTAGCGTATGGCTCCCCCGATTCTGGTCGACACAGAAACACGACATCAATTACATTGATTCCTGCTTGAGTTACAAAAGAGGAACTGTTCACATACTTAAGATCAATAACTTTGATGCCTACTTCTTCAAAAACTTCTCTAATTAACGTTCTTTCAAGGATATCACTTGAAAATCCTTCAACTTCACACTTACCTCCAACTAGTGAAAGCATACCACCAGCATGGTCCTCTTTTTTACTTCTTCGGATTAGCAACCACTTACCATTACGATGAATAGCACCTTCGACATTTACTACAAACATATAAAATCCCTCCTAAAAATATTGGCTACCAATTAAAATCTAACCAACCTTTATTGTATTCAACAAAAAGAGGCATAACCCTTCTTGGATTATCGCCCCCTTAGCGAAATAAACTATTTCATTTTTATATCTTGTTTTTGTGCATAATCGTTAATTTCTTTTAGTAGGTTTTTTCTATAAATAGATGTACTATATGGAATATCTCTTTGGCTTTCACCATGAAATGTATATTCTGGAAATATAATAAAGTTCTCTTGGTCCATTTTTTTTATAATAAACTCGTTACCTTCAAACTCACCATTTCTTACATGAACGTTTGAGATGAAATATATTATTTCATCATATAAATCTTGATACATTATTTCTGATTGTAAAAACCTTTTTATCACGTTATCCATATAACTCACTCCCTCTTTTTCCCATAGGACAACATTTACATAGTATTCTATTAACCTGTCCGCTAATCCAATAACTTCAACAAAAAAAGCGTAAATCCTTCTTAGATCAACGCCCCCGATAGTTGAATAATCAATGTTTGCTTCATAAACATAAAAATCATAAATGATAGGAATTCTTATTGTCTGTTATCCCTTTTTTTTACTGACACCACATTCAACTATTAAAAGCAATTTATGAAAAGAATGTGCTCTAACGATTACTTAATGAGTCTTTGTTATATAAAACATGCCGTTCTTCTTTATAGACATATTGACAAGAATTAATTTATATCATAAATTATACATATAATAACTATGCATAGGTTTACTATGCATTAGAAAGGTGGACTGTTTATGAAGATAAGCAAAGAATTGCTAAAGGGTAGTACCACTACTCTTATTTTGAGTTTGCTTAATTCTAAACCAATGTACGGCTATGAAATTATTAAAGAACTGGAATCGAAGTCTAATGGAATTTTTAGTTTTAAGGAAGGCACGATCTATCCCATCCTTCATAGCCTTGAGGAAAAAGAATTAATTGTATCTTACTGGGGCGAAGGGACCGGAAAGAGAAAGAGGAAATATTACAAGATTAATAACCAGGGCAAAGAATTTATTCAAGAAAAAAAAGAAGAGTGGTCCGTTTTCAAGAATGCTGTTGACGAAGTTTTAAGTGGGGAGAAAATCGTATGGGATTAGATAATAAGTTTGAAATGTATATTAGAGATTTGTGTAAACGGATTAAAAATAAGGATGTACATGCCCATATAAAACTGGAAATTAACGATCACCTTCATACGCTCAAAGAGGAGGCAATGAGTACGGGACTTTCAGAAGAAGAGGCTATAGATCAAGCATTAGCACGTATGGGAGATTCAGGAGTTTTGGGAAAGCAGCTTAACAAAACACACAAAGCCCCATTGGATGTGAAAACCTTGCTGCCAGTGCTGACAGCTTCTCTATTTGGGCTGCTGGTTATGTATTATTTGCAATTCCATTCGGCTTTTACAGAGCTTCAAGAACTGAAAGTTTTCAATAAAAGTCTTGGCTTCTACGTGTTGGGTGTCGTGCTCATGCTAAGCCTATTTATGCTTGATTACAGAAGATTGATGAAATACTCCAAGCACTTCTATGCGGCAACAATCCTCATACTCTTATTGACCGTTCTCATTGGAGTTAGAGTCGATGATGTACCATTTTTAAATGTAGGTTTGGCCACTATTAATTTCACTGAGATCACTCCATTCCTACTGGTCATTGCTCTTGCAGGAATCTTTCATTCCTGGGATTGGAATGATAATCGAAAGTCTTGGTTTGGAGTAGGTCTTATGTCAACACCTATCGTCTTATTGGCGACTACAGGAGCCTTCACAGCTACTATCATTAGCATCATTGTCTGCGCAGCAATCATGCATACGTCAAGGTCCAGCCTTAAGCAAACTATAGCGTTTACCCTTGCTGCTTCTATATGGCCCATCTGGAATTTGCTGTCTCTTTCTCAGATATACTCCATGGTAAGCTTCTATACAGATCTTAAAATAGGTGAGGCTTATTTTATAGGAAGTGCCCTTCAGGTGACCCCAAGTTTCATTTCTGAGGTCCATACAGATTTTATCTTGGCTTACATCATCTATTCGTTTGGGTGGCTAGCCGCAATCACGGCTGTAACCCTGGTTATATTTTTTATTTATAGAATATCGATCACCGCCAAAAGTGTGAATTCACCTTATGGCAAGTTGCTTATTACAGGATTGGCAGCAGTCTTTTCAGCTCAGTTTATACTAAGCCTACTGACGAATCTCGGTTTATCTCCACTCACTGGTGTTTCCGTGCCATTCATGAGTTATGGAGGTTCACATTTATTGCTGGAGATGATATCCGCAGGACTGATTCTAAGTGTATATAGAAGGCGAAGAACCAAGGAGACAGTTTCCTTGACTCACGGTCCGCAAAGTAATTAGAAGCGATCCATAATGGATTCAATGCTGCAAGAAGCCATTACTAAAAAATCTCAGACTATTTGCCAGTCTGAGATTTTTTAATGGGCTACTTTATTAATGATAAAAAAGTGCCAAATCCTTTATACTCAAACGGTTCTTCCGTTGCGGTCTTTAATTACCTTCTTCCACGAACCTGCTACATCTTTTAATAAATTCATTATGAAAAGCGTTTATCTTTCTTGAATTAACGCCCCCTTTAATTGAAGAGTAGGTTACTTATAATAAATTGCTTACCCTTCATTGTTTCTTTTTTTGAAAATATCTCTGTATGTAGCTAGGAGTATGGTGAAAATAAATAACAGAGGTAAAACCACTTCATAACTATTAGTATAAGAACCTTCTTCCCAAAATACGATAATGCCCATACTTATAATAACCACTCCAGAAAACCAATAAAAAGCATTTTTTGTTATCCGTCTTCTATATAGGTTAATAATTACGTCTCCAATTGCTACCAATAAAGCGACAACCCTTGTTATAAAATTCGGCTCATAAACAAACAGACTGACGAATATTAAAATTGCAGCAATCAAACTTACTATTCCTGATTTAAGCGTTGTAAAATCCAAATAAATCCACCTCCAGTTTCTGTATGTATCCCTCTTTAGCTAATCTGCCCAATATTTGAACAAAAGGCGGCTGCTTGTTTAGCAAACGCCCCCGTTTGTTGAATAAGTAGCTCTTAGATTTTTTCTAAGATTGCTTTAACAAAGGCTGTTTTCTCTTCTGCATATTTATGTTTGTTACTTTTATTTAAGCTTGCTAAATCAAGTTTGAGCTGTTCATATTTAATTCTTACTGCATCATTATTTCTCAGATAATCTCTGAACTTTAGTTGTTCAAGTAAATAATCATTTCCACATTGATACATATGGATTTGATGAGTTCTTGGCTCCCCCTTGCTAAAATAATGTCTGTCAGGCAAAATATTTGTACCTTTATATGAATATCCCAACTCCTCTAAAAATGAAGCTGTATTCTCCCCATCAGTAAAAGTTTTGATTTCTATGGCTATATCAATAATTGGTTTTGCACTTAAATGTTTTACTGAAGTACTTCCTATATGGTGAATATCCTTTATATACCCACCAATTTTATCTTGGATTTTTTCTTTCTCAAGTAAAAATTCCTTATTCCATTCCTCTGTCCAAGGAACGAGGAATACCTCTCCTTTCGGCAAGCCTAACATCTTATTCCCCCTTTTTAATATGGATGCGATATTTAAACATTGGAATATCGTACCATAAATAACCACTCTTATTCCATTAACCTGCCCTTTACTTGAACAAAGGGTGGCTGCTTATCCAGTATGTAAGATTAAAGCTGATTACTGTTTTAAATATTCAGCATAAAGCAATTCCATAGCTTCAATAATCTTATTGTCAGCAACCTGATTGCTTAATCTATTAGTTAAATTAACCGCCCCTAGTGCATAGATATAAGGCTGTTGATTAAAGTCACCAATTACACCTATATCAACAACAACATTTTCTAATCCACCTGTCATATGGTTAAGATGGTGTGCGGGTATTTTTTTAATATCTCCCTTTTGTCTAACCAAACCATTTACGATTGGTGTCCATAAGAGAGGTTGTGTTTGGTACCCCTGATATATATGAATCATCAAATCAAGCATTTCATTTAGTTGAGCCTTATTTTCAATATCCCTTGGGTTTTCAGTAACACTTATTGAAGGATAGTAAGACTTGATGAACTTGTTTAACTTTTCCCAACCACCACAAAAATCAACAATACATCTGGCGATATAACTATCGTGGCAAGCAATCATCACTTCAACCGCTTCTCTCAAAGGGAGCGTTTGTCTGTTTTGTAGATGAGGATAAACTTCTTTGCTATCTTCAGCTGGATTAAATGACACTTCTTCAATAATATCATCCCAATTTACCAAATCATCATCTACCCATTTCGCTACACAAAATGCTATTGCTACTTTTTCAGATGATGCAAGAGGGACTTCAATCTCACTATTCAAGGAGAATTTTTCTCTCTTTTCTACTGTAGAATATATAGCTATCCCTATTTCTCCTACATCTATTTCTTCAATTTTTTCTATAACTTTACTCACTTTTCTTCACCTACTTAGTTTTCTCTAGCCCTGATACAAACCTTCCATTAAAGAATAAAGGAAAAATGAAGTATGGCTGCATGGAAACTGTTAAAGTTGGAAACCCTCTACTTTGTGTTTTTAAGTATTTGTGTCAAAAAATTATTCGGCATTACAGGTCCTGAATCACCTTTTATCAATCCACTTTCTGATCTACTAAAAATAGATTGTAAAATAATCTGCTTTTCTTCAGTAGGATAATTTTCTTCTGCATTTATTAATGCGAGATAAACATTAGTTAGTTGGGCCCTTTCTTCGTAATCTGTAGAAAGATGAAACCGACTCATTGTAATCTTGACTCCTTGACTTAAAAGGTAAAAACCAATTGAAGTGGCTACGGCCACAATTAAATATTTTTGTAAAGTATTAGTTACATTTGTTGTGTCAGAAAGGTTAAGATGTGATGATAATCCCAAATTATTAACCCTAATCCTAATCCAATAATTAGAGAAATCGAAGACCAAATAATGCCCTGTGTCTTATAAGTCTTTGAAAGTTCTGTCCAATACTGGGTTGGTCCACTTAACTTTAGTTTCTCTGAATATTGCGCCTCTAAAGTCTCAATTTCTGTCTTCTTCTGACTTACTAATTCAGCAACTTCCTTTTTCCACTCATTATTTAATGTACTAATATCACCGAGGGTCTTTTCTTCTATGTTACTAAGAAAATTTTGAAGATTTTTAATTTTTTCCTCTAACTCTTCCTTTTTCAATTTTAAAGAATCGATTTCATTTTCATAATCCGATTGATAATCATTGAAAATATCTTCCGGTGATTCTAATAATCCTTGAATTTCTTTCTTTTTTACAAACCCTTTTTCGAATAGAATTGCTAAAAATGCCCCATATATTAACCTACTATCGAGATCCTCATTACGCGTATTAAATGGCTTATTTGCTATGTATTTATGGAATCCTTTAGCTTCTATCGAATCTAGCTTGTTTATTAGTTTTCCTTCTGGTGATTTTGAATATATAATTTCCTTGTTATTAGAGAGATTAACAAGGAGATTATATAACTCCCTAACGTTAGTTGTGGCTTGGTGTGAGTTTGTACTATGATTTACAAATTGTTTTATCTTATTTGTCAAATTTGACCGTTGTTGATCTTCCAGTATTTTTGACCACACTGGAAACTCTTCATTAATAAAATTAATTATCTCTTGGGGGGTAGAAAAAGAAACAGTAGTTTTTTTAAAAGGTATATCTATTTCTCTCTTCTTAAATTCGGTCTACCAACGCTTTTCCAATTCTTGTTTAACTTGTTCATTAGTGATAACAAATTCCATAAATGCACCCTCTAAAGTTTTATAGCTGAATGTTTCATAATACCAATTATTTCAAATTTTATGATTTTGAGCAATACTCTTGTTCAACTAAATGGCCCTTTAACTGAACAAGGGTTACCTGGGGACCTTCCTCATTTTCATCAAAAAAACGCCCCATGGCCTGCCCAAGGGACGTTTTTTTGAAAGTTTTTCCTCAAAATAGTCTTTTCCAACCTTTCAGTCCTACCATCTTATCCCCTTGAAAAGGGGTATAGCGAAGATTCATGCGTAATTTACAATTAACGTGCGGGATTTGGAAAAATCATGCGTAATTTACAATTAACGTGCGGGATTTGGAAAAATCATGCGTAATTTACAATTAACGTGCGGGATTTGGAAAAATCATGCGGCTTCCGTAATAATCGTGCGAGTTTCAGATGCATTCATGCGAGAAATTCGATAATCGTGCCAAAATGTCGAATTTTCTTTATCTGTAAGAATCAAACCGAGGCTCCTTTTAAAAGCCAAGGGACCTGTCCCCATGGCCACCCCCTCCTCAACTCAACAAACTCCCCCTCATCCAAGCCCGCTCCCGAAATGGCCCGATCGGTATTTGAATCAAGGTCGTTTGACCCTTTGAATCTAGTTTGTACATTCTATCCGTCAATGCCGTATCAAACCCAAGAAGCGGGTGTCCGCCTAACCCGACCGCAGACGAGGCTAAAAGCAGGCGCTGTACAAGCATTCCTGCTTCCATTTGCATGATCCTGTAGCCTCTGTATCCCAGGGCTTGATAGTAATCTTTGTTTCCAATGATATGAAGGCACAACGGCACCTGAAGCAAATTGACGTTATCAAGGGACAGACCCGATTGAAGCTGAAGACGATAATCTCCTGTGCTGATTTCCCGTAATGAATGACGGACACTGTCATATGCGTATGCGCCATTGGGTACGCCTTCCACATTATAGAAACAGCCAAAGATCGAAACACGGGATTCATCTCCGTAAGGAACTTCGTCGATGTCACTTCGAAAAGAGTAGGACTGAGTGGCTTTTTTCAATATAGTCGAAAGCCTCTGCTGACTGACCTTCCCCATGACAAAATCCATTTCGGGGGAATAACGATTTTTGCATATCTCAACAAAATCATTGGAGAATGGTTCGATCTCCGGCAGATGAATTTCTTTTTCTCCGTTTCTAAAAGCCGGTTGGTTTCCGAGTTTCTGAAAATCGCCGGTTGAATCGATTTTAGAAGCTTCATTCGCTGCCAGTAACATAGGAAACTCTCTAATTCTTTCAGACTTTTCGTAGAGTTCCACAGAAATAGCGGGTAGCTCCCTGCATACTTCTTCAGCGGTGAATGCCCGTTCCACCCCTTTCCCGTTTCCAGCCCAATTCGTTGCAGCAACTGAAAGCGGGATGACGGAATAGACACTTTCCTCTTCCTCGGTCAGTCCAAGTAAATGATTGATCGCTGAGTCCAGAAATTGAACATACACCCCTGACTCGAATCCAAACCGTTTGGCCGTTTCCAGCAGCTGCCCCTTAAGGACACCGGCATCCAGTCCTTGCAGCCGGTAGGAAAAGTTATTGTATTTAAAAAAGTTTTTCCAAAATCGGGTGGAAACAAAAGCTGTGCCAAAACACGTCGAGATATCGCAGCGATTGCCAAGTGCCCTTTCTAGATATGAATCGACATTCCCTTCCCGGAGCAGGACTAGGCGATGATGGGATACATCATAATGGTAGATTCCATCGGGCAAATCATCCAACTTTAAATAGATATATAGTTCATTCGGATACAGCGCCCCTCCTGATGGAGCAAACCGCCGATAGGAGTGGATGGGGTATGACTCCTGATCCAGAGAATCATCCGGATCCATTGACTGGCTTACCCCAGTGATGCCATAGACATACCAGAGAAAATGCCCGATTCTTTCTAAATTGGGTGTTGACGGCGGCTGGCTCTCGAACAGTGACACAGGTACTTCCAAAGACAATGGCACAACCCGCAGCCTCCGGTAAAGCTTGTAAGGGAGAGGGGCATCCTCCCAATCCACTTCCCAGTTTGGCTGATTGGCCCGATTGATATTACATTGCAGATTGTGTAAAAATTCTTCCAGACTCATCCTCCTTACCTCCTAGTACCTTAAGGAAACGGATGCGGTTTTTGATTAAGCTGCTCATAGATCAATGGCCGGTCGGCATATCCCAGTTCCGCCGGGACGTTAAGGACTCTTTCCAATCCTGTCAGACGGGTGAGATGATGCCCGAATGTCATGGGAAGCATGCCGGGAATCAACACTTTCACACAGTATAGTCCGTTCTTTTCAAGTTCTGGGGCGGTTTGATCAACCACAATGACATCAAGGTTCCGGGTTCGGAATCTTTCAAGAATGTCCTTCAGGTCATCCGTCAGATCTGTGTGATGAGATCTCCAGTTGAATTCCTCCTGGAAACTTCGCGAAGGTCGGCTGTCATCCTGTAAAAAGGTGAAACGTTCCTCGGACTGGGGCAATCCATACAGCATGCCGTGATCATCCATCTGCCTTACTAGAGAATCATCTTCGAGCATTTTTTCATAATTCGCCTTGTTCTTCTCCAATTTTTCATCCAGATTCAGCATCATCCCGGCGAGCTCCTGAATCGCGCTTTTTGCCGCTCTCACTGGGTCCAGATGGGCACCTGCCGCGAGGATCAGATTCAACCCCTTATCCTTCCTGTTCTTGGCCATCGCAAAGACGCTTGGAATTCCGTGCTCCATGGTAGAGTTATATAAATAGAGATCATACCCTGCGACCGCCCTCATCCGTTCGATCATTAACTGCAGCTCCTCGTCCCTTGATGTAAGAGGATCAAGACGCGGCAGGTTGAGCTCGGCATACCAGGTCAAAAGGAACGAGTCCCGTTCGACCACCTCCATGATTCCGTAAAAAATCGCTTCCTCCCTGCTTCCTCCAAGTGCACAGCCATTGGAAGTTTCATAAACAAAACCGGATGAGCTGCAGCCCAGACTGTAATAGGCAAGGAGCTCAGGGACGAGAATAGGACGTTCTTCGATGAGTGAATAACCCCACACCCAGTCAATAGCCCTGTCAGGGTCAAACTTTTCAAATGGAAAACCTGGCATCGCGTACTGTTCTTCGGTGTGGACGCCGACCTTCAGCGGATTCAGTGCATGCTCCTCCAACTGTCGGTAGCTATCATGGACGACTGTCCGTTTGCCCCGGGGCTGCAGGCCGCAGTGACGCTCCAATCCTTCAAGAATGGCTGTCAGCTCACTATCTGAGTAGACTTGTGTCCGCCCAGCCGTCCCTTCATCTCCGGAGAACATCGGCATATTGACACTCGCATCTGCAAATGGCGTCACCAGGTCATACATCTTGCTGTTGAAAAGTCCGGTCCGATTATCCAGATAGTCTTTTATCAGGACATCTTTCAGTTCATCCAGAGGGGTACAGCGGAAACTGTCTGCACGAATTTTCTGGCTAGGCTTGAGGGAAACACGAGCTAACTCCGGCGAATCGTCCGGTATCGGGCTGCAATTATGGCATAATGAGTCGGGAACGAAGGAATGCCAGGAGCTGTTCAATGTTTTCAAGTCGGTTAAACATACCTGTCCTTTGGAATGTGGCTTTGCACCTTCAAGGACCCGGCCAACTTCTGCTGCGATGATATGAGTCATATGCACTAACCCGGTATTCGAAGCCCATGGATCTTTCGTGATTCCACCGTCTTCAGTGAGTTTTTCCTGTACCTCCCGCATCTCATTCCGTTCCTTCCCTCCAAGGAGACGTCTCAAATCGGCACATTGTGAGCATCCTGGTGTGTTCGGATGAACCAGTGGGCCGATGATTCCCTCTCCAAACGAAACGAAGCCTCTCAGCCATGGGATAGACGACTGCCTCATCACTTCTTCTGCCATTTGATGCACAGCCGGATTCCATGTATCATCAAGTGTCAGCACCAAATCTGTCTGTGCAGGGAACTTTTTTTCAACGTTTTCTTGCCGGAAAACGGGATACCGGGCTGATATTTGCGCACATACAAGGTCCGCAAGCAGCCCATCCCCCACAATCACCACGAAAGAATTCATCAGGTTTCCTCCTCTCGCAGCAGCACACCAAACACGCCTTCGAGCTCCTGTTTAAAAACGGGCTCAATATTCAGTTCATATACCACTACCTGCTTCTGATTCCTTTTCAAGGTTTCGATTGCTTCTTTCAGGGGCTGGGTACTGCCTTCACTGGCTGGAATGGTGATCCTCTCTGCCTTTCCTTGCGCTAACGCAACAACAACCGGTTTTGCGTCGAAAGCCTCCTTATCGTTCTGGGCTTGAAAGAGTGCATGCTTAAGAGAGTGCCTCAGTGCCATGGTGATCGTGAAATCGGTATTCCCATACCAGCCGTTCCTTCCACGAACATAGACGACAGGAAATCCAGCCAATTCCTCCCCTAATCCGATTTCCGGCCTTCCTTGCATGGTGGTCAGTGCCTGTAAATAATAACGGCATGTTTCATCCTCAACCCTATCCAATTCAAGACGGAAAATCGTGCTGCTTTGAACCGATTCTCTTTTCCTCAACCCATCAGTCAAACACTCCCGAAGACCGCGGCCGACGCATTCTGCAAACGTCGCTCCTGTGCAGGTGGCCATATATTCACCCGTCTCTCGAGGAACGATCAAACTGGCCAATCTTGAAGCGTATCTCTCTATCCCCCTTAACCCTGCTTCCCGGCGTGCTTTTTCATGGGTCAAGCCACTGCAGATCACCTCATCCAACAGTTCGGCAGGGCCCTCGGACAGGACATCGACCGGCTGGACACGGCATTGAGCCAATGGCAGCTGCTTCGTATCTCCTTCTTCCCACACATGAAAAATCCCCGTCTCTTTAGACGTCAGCAGAGTAAAGAGATACAACACTTTTTCAGGGTCAGATCTTTCTGAAACCTGTTCTATCCGTGTTTCCACATTCTGAACACCTTCAGCTCCTGAATATCCAATCTCCAAGGAATGAGGTAAAAAGGAATGCCAGCTTCCTTCAAGCGTTTCTGTATCCAGCAGAAAGATTCGATTTCGCTGATCTGATTTTGTCACTCCCGTTATCTCTTTGAATAGTTCAAAGACGACTATGTTCGCAAGCATCGCTCCAGGGATCGCCGATTCGATCGAAACCTGATCTTCTTTTCGTAAGGCTGTAGTGTGAATGCGCCTCCAAGCAGATTTCCAACCAGCCTCGGAATCAGGGTGGATGATGGGTCCTGCGATTCCTGTCTGCCTGTTGCAAATCGCCGGAATCAACAACTTCTTATCAGTCCGGCAAATGGCATGGAGGAGCTCCAATTCCTCAAGGTTTTCGTTTTGACTACCATATAAAATGGAATCGAAGGGCTTCAGGGTCTCCCGCCATCCGTCTTCACTGAATCCGACTTCCTGGAGCTCTACCTCCGGATCCGTTTTACGCGCATGTTCCACGAGTTCCTGCAGCCGGCCTCTATTCGTCGGTACCCCATCGGTCAAGAGAACCTGCAGCTTAGCCAATCCCGATTCAATCAGCGATGAAACGAGTGAAGTCAGAAAAGGACCAGACCCCACTGCCAGGACATTGGCCCCGCGGTAGGTTTCAAACCTTGATGCGCCCGAACCTGCCAAACTATCGACAAATTCAATCTGTGATGCGAATTTTTCCACTGCATGCTGGGGCAGCTGGTGTGGCAGATCCTTGCTCACGTCCCGGACAAATCCATTTTTATGCAAAACCTCTGCTATTTCCATGACCCTGTTTTTATAAGGGTCAGGCAGTCCGTTCGTCAAATACTCAAGGGAGTACTCCCCATTGAACATCGGAAGCAACTTCTCAACCCATTGATCAATTCCACTTCCCTCCATGCGGAAAGAGCATTGGTTATTCCTAAAGAAAACACCGCTGTTTGGTTCGGGGAGATAAAACGTATCCCTCATTACTTTTAAACGCATAGAAGGGTCCAATTTTTCCATAGCGCTCCTCCTTACACCCGCTAATGTGACTATCATTATCATCGTATGAGTCTCACTTTGTCCCTTATGTATAAAAAAAAGACCCCTGCACTGACTCGTACAGGGATCATGTTGAAAACGAAATTCTAAAAGCTGATTAACGGCCGCAGCGTCCACATCTGCCGCAACCGCCACACCGGCCACCTCCGCCGCATCTTCCGCACCCGCCGCAACGGAAGCATCCACCACAGCCACCACAACCAAAACAGCTAAAGAAGCATGAGAAACCAACGCCGAAACAGCCTCCAAATCCAAGAAAGAGTCGTTCGTCATTCGGATCATACATGTTTTGATCCCATGAAACAGGCTGTGTTGCCTGGAAATCACCTACATTCAGATTTTGAAGTTCATTGTGAAAATGATTCATCAATTTCATTACCTCCCCAAAAAATTACCCAATGTCTCTCGCATTTAAGGAACAAAAACCATTGAGCTTTCTAAGAAAAATTTCTGTCATTTAGGTACATTCATTAACAATTTGAACACTCCCAAACAATTTATGTCTTCTTGCTGGGTATTGTGACTGATACAAAAGCCTATTTTACAGGGGAAGAACAAAAAAACACTCCAGTCAATGGACCGGAGCTTGAACAGGTTTATACTGTACGAACCACTCACACCCCTATAAAATTTGAAGCTGGGGATTTTTAGAACATTAAATAGAGGAGCCGGCATCTGCCAGCTCCTCTTAAGACTTATTGATGATTCCTGCACACTTCTCTTAAATCCTTCATCACTTCTTCTTTTTCTTCCCATGAATAAATCGACGCCCCTGCAGCCAATGGATGCCCGCCGCCGTTGTATTTTTTGGCGATGGTGTTGATGACCGGTCCTTTTGAACGCAGACGGACCCTGATTTGATCACTTTCTTCAATGAAGAAGACCCACGCTTTGATGCCTTTTACGTTCCCCAATGTACTGACCAGTAAAGACGCTTCTGAAGGAATGACCTGATGCTCTTCCAAAATTTCTTTCGTCATGATCATGCTTGCACAGCCATCCCCATCCATTTCGAAGTTTTGAAGGACATATCCGTGCAGCTTGATGACATTGGCATCGATCTCGTACATTTTATTGAATAGTTCATTACGGTCAAAATCAAAGCGGATCAATTCGCCTGCGATATCAAACGTATTCTGGGTTGTACTCGGATAAAGGAATCTTCCCGTGTCCCCCACAATCCCGGCAAATAAAAGTCTTGCGCCCTCATCAGATAGGGTGAGTCCTTTATCTTTACCGAACAAGTAGAATTCATAGATCATTTCACTTACTGAGCTTGCGGATGTATCGATCCATAAATAGTCTCCGTATGCATCTTCATTAGGGTGATGATCGATTTTCACGAGCTTATCCCCTAACTTATAACGACGGTCACAGATACGTTCTTCATTCGCCGTATCGCAAACGATGATTAAAGCTCCTTCGAACACATGGTCTTCAATGACATCCAGGCGTTTTAAATAATGAAGACTTTCATCTTCTTGCCCGACGGCATATATCTTTTTAGCCGGGAATGATGTTTTCAGCATTTCCACCAGTCCTCCCTGGGAGCCGTATGCGTCAGGATCCGGGCGAACATGTCTATGTACGATGATGGTTTCATATTGTTTGATGAGTTCCAGTATTTGTTCTTTCATGGGAATCTCCTTTGTAGTGGATTTTTTATTTGGCATTCTGTCCTGATATCTGTAAAATAGTAGCGAGAGAAGTCAACGATGGAGGACAAAACTATGTATTTTCTCGCACTACTGATTGTCGTAACATTCACGTTTTATATCTTTTATAAAATCAGACAGGTCCGAACGAATCGACCAATGGAAAAGAAATGGTTATCGGCGAAGGCAAGCATTGCCCTCGGGCTATTTGTTGCCCTATTCGGTATAAACCAGCTGTTCTTATTTCCTGGGACGCTGACGTATTTTATCGGCGGCCTTTTCATCCTTATTGGACTTGGAAGCTGCTGGGCCGGCTATAAGCTGTACAAGCACGTGCTTCCTTATGCTCAAAGGGAAGCGAAAGAACTGGATAACCAATAAATATGACAATAGACTGGATGCTTATCCGGTCTTTTTTTTCTGATTTCTTAGTCGGTGGATTGATTTTTTCAGGTAAAAAAAGCATCATTTTGTTCAATTATCGGGTGAATGATGACCTTTTAAGTAGCCTATGGATGAAAAAGCGGTCATTCTTCAACTTTCCGAACCGATTTTGGCTACTTATGACTCTCTTCCCGGATTTATGAACCGGATTTCGTTACTTATGATCCTCTTTCCAGATTTATGATCCGGTTTCGGCAACTTATGAACCGGAAATTCATTTTATGAACCTTTTGTCGAACATTCTACAAGTGATTCCAGAAAATCTCACATCCATCATTTGCTTATTCAGAAACAAACTTAATGACGATCAATCAGCTGACAGATCATCAGGGATTTTCCGACCATTACACCTTCACAATATACTTCTACATCCACTTTACCAAATTTCCTTCCGACGTCGAGCACTTTTGGGTGAATTTCAAGCATGCTCTCCATTTGGACGGGCTTGATGAAATAGATGGTCATGTTTTCGATGACAATATCCCCTTTTTTGTAGGGCTTCAATGAACGATTGGCCGCTTCTGTCATGAGTGTCGTGAATACGCCATACGAGATTGTACCAATTCCCGTGGTCATCTGAGGAGTCACCGCAAAATGGTAGACTTCTTTATCGCCCTTCTTTTCACCCGCTGCTTCTACTGCGTTACTGATCAGATCATCAATCGTCTCCCCGACCTGTGGCTGCCTTTGGATCATTTGCAGTGCCTTTAATACGTCCTGACGACTGATTATTCCCTGGAGCCTGTTTTGTTCATTCACGACGGGAAGTAATTCGATCCCTTCCCAGATCATGATATGGGCGGCAGAGGCTACGCTTGTATTCGGGCTGACGGTGATCGGTTGTTTGGTCATGATCTTATCGATCCCCGTATACTTTTCCTGCCCCATGACGTCTTTAGAGGTGACCATGCCATGTACTTTCAGGTTGTTATCCACTACCGGGAAACGGCTGTGGAACGTATACTGATTCTTTTCGTACCATTCCTCCAACGTATCATCTATATGCAAGTACGCTGTGTCATCTGCTTTTGTTAAAATATCTTCCACCAATACGATTTCCTTTTTGATGAGCTGATCATAGATGGCCCTGTTGATCATGGTCGCCACGGTAAAGGTGTCGTAGGAAGTGGAAATGATAGGGAGTTCGAGCTCGTCTGCAAGCTTCTTGACATGATCTTCTGTATCGAATCCACCGGTGATCAGTACGGCTGCCCCTGCTCTCAGTGCGTGCTCGTGGGCCTGGGTCCGGTTCCCGATGATCAACAGGTTCCCTGCTTCCGTGTATCTCATCATGGCTTCAAGCTTCATCGCTCCAATGACGAACTTATTGAGCATTTTATGTAATCCCGTTCTTCCACCCAATACTTGTCCATCAATGATATTGACCACTTCTGCATAGGTGAGCTTTTCGATGTTGTCTTTCTTCTTTTGTTCGATACGGATCGTTCCGACGCGTTCGATGGTGCTGACGTAGCCTTTTGTTTCCGCATCTTTAATCGCCCTGTACGCGGTTCCTTCGCTCACGTTCAGTGCTTTTGCAATTTGGCGGACGGAGATTTTTTCACCGACTGGCAAGGTATCTATGTAGTCTAATATTTGTTCGTGTTTAGTAGCCAAGCTTTTCACCCTTCTTTATAACGTCCTGCTTCATATGTTTATTATAATGTGAAAAGCGTGGTGTTTCAATTTAATCGGGGCTTTCGGTTGTGAAAGCCCCACTTAGATTAGAGAGTGCTGGTTGATTTTCGCTGCAGGGGCTCGCTTTCCGCGGGGCCGGCGGTGAGCCTCCTCAGCTGCGCTTCCGGGATCTCACCTGTCTAGCTCCGGCGGCTAGTCCCTCGAGGTCATAAGCTAAATGGTCCAAGAAGGCAAAAAACGCCTTCCCGGCCCATTCATCTTATGCTTGTCGGGGCTGGGCGAGCCGCCTCCGCTTTTCGTACTTTCCGGCTATTCCCGCAGGAGTCGAGCCCCTTCCGCTTCAATCAACTTATTGGGTTTGCAACTCTACCTTTAAGAAGCATCACTCTCTCCCTAAACTCATCCAAACGACCTTGATTTCATTCTGCGAACAGGTTTAGATTTCAACTTCTTGCCTTTACCCTTACTTGTTCCTTTAGGTGTATATAGAAGGGCTGCTAGATTTCCTGCTACGACGAATGTGGCGAGGACGAGCCAGCTGATGGCAAAGGTGCCTTGAAGGCCTTCTGCAAAGATGGACATACGGGGAGCTCCATAGTAGATGAGTGCTCCTGTTACGAGTAAGCATAGGATATATCGTTGTTTCACACGTTCTTCCTCCTCTCTGGGCTTGTATCATGTATATGCGAGTGAGTGGAGGATATTGTGTAAACATGTGAAAAAGGGTGATGCAAATGCACCACCCTTCCTTTATTAGTATTCGATTACGTCTCCGGCTTTCATGACCTGTCCTTCAGAATCCTGGAGCAGCTCGATGAATTTGTTTGGATCCTGCTTGATCGGCGGGAATGTATCATAGTGGATCGGCACAACTTTCTTCGCTTTTAAGAAGCTTGCTGCCGTGGCCGCGTCTTCAGGTCCCATTGTGAAATTATCTCCGATCGGTAAGAAGGCAAGGTCGATGGGATGACGCTCCCCGATCAGTTTCATGTCGGAAAATAATCCCGTATCCCCTGCATGGAAGATGGTTTTTCCTTCAATCATGAGAAGAACGCCTGCAGGCATACCCATATAAATAATCTCATTTCCGTCTGTAATCAGACCTGATCCATGGAAAGCCTGTGTTAGTTTCACTTTACCGAAGTCGAATTCGTAAGCTCCCCCAACGTGCATCGGATGAGTTTTCACTAGTTGCCAGCTTAGGTAGGTTGCCAGTTCGTGATTGGCGATGACTAGTGAGTCGTTTTTCTTCGCAAGCTCGACGGTGTCCCCTACGTGATCGTTGTGACCGTGTGTAAGGATGATCACATCGGGCTTTTCGTCATCGACTTTAAGATCTGTCAGTTCGTTTCCGTTGATGAAGGGATCGATTAGAATCGTTTTTCCGTTTGTTTCGATTTTGACTACTGAATGTCCATGATATGAAATCTTCATTTTGCATCTCCTCCAAATAAACTTATCTATTTTTCTTTCTCTCGTTTGCTATTTTATGTTATACCCCAATTTTATAAAAATAAGCGAGTAGTGGCAATTAAGTTGTTGTCTCTACTCATATAAAACAGTAAAAAAAAACCAAGGTTAACCCTTGGTTAGAAAGACTATCTATTTTACCGCTGATTGATCATCCGTTTCCTTTTCCAGTACATTCTCGACATAATCTTTGCCCCATTCATACATACCCTCTAAGATTGGCAACAGTCTTTCCCCATGCTCGGTGAGTGAGTATTCGACTTTAGGCGGGACGACAGGATACACTTCCCGGTGCACGATCAAATGATCTTCAAGTTCTCTTAATTGGTTGACAAGCATTCTTTGAGTGATACCCGGCATAAGAGATTTTAATTCTCCAAATCGTTTTGTTCCTTCCTTGCCTAGATGCCATAAAATCAACATTTTCCATTTACCACCGATTACGGCGAGGGTTAATTCTTTTTCACAGTTGAAATTTTTCTCTCCTAAATTTGGCATTTGCCTCAACTCTCCTTTATTCATCCAATAGTATACTTTTTATCACTATATGCGGTAAATGTGCGTACTTTAAATTTATTTACATACTGAGTATACTAAACAACATGCTAGTGAGTAAATAACTTTTCAGAAGGAAACATTTACTTCTAGCCGCTTAAATAAAATAAAATTTTCCAGAAGGAGCGAATATAAATGAAATTACAATTAGCATTAGATCTTGTCGATATCCCAGGAGCCATTGAATTAGTAAAAGAGGTAGAAGAGTATATTGATGTTGTAGAAATTGGTACACCTGTCGTCATAAATGAAGGGCTTAAAGCAGTGAAAGAAGTAAAAGCAGCGTTCCCTGACTTAACCGTATTAGCGGACTTAAAGATTATGGATGCAGCTGGATATGAAGTCAGTCAAGCCTCTGCTGCGGGTGCAGACATCATTACGATTCTTGGAACGGCAGAAGACGAGTCAATCAAAGGCGCAGTAGAAGAAGCCCGAAAACAAGGGAAACAAATCCTTGTAGATATGATCGCCGTGAAAGACGTTGCCGCCCGTGCAAAAGAATTGGACGAACTTGGTGCCGATTATATTTGTGTACACACAGGTTATGATTTACAAGCTGTAGGAAAAAATTCCTTTGAAGATCTACACACGATCAAAAGCGTTGTAAAAAATGCCAAAACGGCAATTGCCGGTGGAATCAAATTAGAAACACTACCGGAAGTTATTAAAGAACAGCCTGACCTCATCATTGTAGGTGGCGGGATTACAAGCAAAGAAGATAAACGAGCGACTGCACGTGAAATGCAGGAATTAATTCACCAAGGGTAATGAAACGATGAAGTCTACTCAATATTTAGCCAAAGTCGTTGAAGAATTAAGACAAACAGTGCACTTAATCTCTGATGAAGAGGCAGAGAAATTAGTAAACCTGATTCTAGAATCCAAGAAAATCTTTGTGGCTGGTGCTGGCAGATCTGGATTGATGGGGAAATCTTTTGTGATGCGAATGATGCACATGGGGATTGATGCCTATGTCGTAGGGGAAACAGTAACAGCCAACTTAGAAAAGGATGATCTATTAATCATTGGATCGGGCTCAGGAGAAACCAAAACGTTAGTGGCCATTGCTGAAAAAGCAAAAAGCTTGGGAGGTACCGTCGCAGCAATAACCATATCTCCTGATTCAACCATTGGAGAATTAGCTGATCTGACCGTTACATTACCAGGAGTAACGAAAGACCAGTCCGAAGGTGATTACAAAACGATCCAGCCAATGGGCTCTCTATTTGAGCAAACGATGTTGTTATTTTATGATGCCATCATCCTGCGCTTCATGGAGAAAAAAGGATTGGATTCTACTAAAATGTATGGGAAACATGCCAATCTCGAATAGAGTAAAAAATACAGAAAAAGCCACATTTCAGGATGTGGCTTTTTCTGTATACTCCCATTTTGTTATGTGAAGAATTGCACTCCAATCACCATAAGGACATAACACTGAGGGCTTCATAATCTCTCCTATATTTACATAAAAAAAGCCGACTGAACATTCTCATGCAGTCGGCTTCTTGTTGTTATTGTTGCTCTAATTGTGTTCTTGTATCTGAGTAGTCTACAGCGTGTGCTTCAGCAACGGCTTGGTATGTCACATATCCGTTCAATGTGTTAATACCTTTTAATAAAGCTTCGTTTTCTAAGCACGCTTTTTTGTAGCCTTTGTTTGCGATTTGAACCGCGTAAGGTACGGTTACGTTCGTCAATGCAATCGTAGACGTACGTGGTACGGCACCAGGCATGTTGGCAACGGCATAGTGTACAACGCCATGCTTCACGTAAGTTGGATCGTCATGAGTCGTGATGCGGTCCGTTGTTTCGAAGATTCCACCTTGGTCGATGGCGATATCGACTACAACTGAACCAGGCGTCATCGCTTTGATCATGTCTTCTGTTACCAATTTAGGTGCTTTCGCTCCTGGAATTAGTACAGCTCCGATGACTAGGTCCGCTTCTCTTACAGCTTGTTCGATATTCAGCGGGTTAGACATAAGTGTTGTTACGTCGCTTCCGAAGATATCATCCAGCTGACGAAGGCGATCCGGGTTAAGGTCAAGGATCGTTACGTTGGCACCAAGTCCAACAGCCATTTTCGCTGCGTTCGTACCGGCAACCCCTCCACCGATGATCGTTACTTTACTGCGGCGAACCCCTGGTACACCTGATAGTAATACACCTTTACCACCGTGGATCTTCTCTAAGAACTGAGCACCGATTTGAGTCGCCATACGTCCAGCCACTTCACTCATCGGAGTCAATAATGGAAGGGCACGATTCAGTTCAACCGTTTCGTACGCGATTCCGACCACTTTATTATCGATTAACGCTTTCGTTAATTCAGGTTCTGGAGCAAGATGTAAATATGTAAATAAGATAAGTCCCTCACGGAAATAAGAGTACTCACTTGGAAGTGGCTCTTTCACTTTCATGACCATGTCCATGGACCATGCTTCCGCTGCAGAATCAACGATGTGTCCACCTGCTGCTACGTAATCTTCGTCTGTAAATCCTGAGCCCAATCCAGCTCCTGATTCGATGTAAACCTCATGTCCAAAAAGAACCAGATTCACAACACCTGCGGGAGTCATAGCCACCCGATTTTCATTATTTTTAATTTCCGTTGGTACACCAATACGCATACTAAGCCAACCTCCTAAATGCACTATTGCTCCTTGGAGCATTTACTTCCTAAATATAACACTATTCATCTATAATAGCGAAGGGCAATTACTCACCCTGTAAGCACTTACATTCTAACAAATAAATAAGGAAATATCTCTATTTTTCTTCAAAAAATTTAATGATTATTTCTTCGCTTTTTTCCAAAAATTCTTTAAAATAGAAACGATGCATCTTAGTATACCCAAAGGAGATTATTCCATGAAACAACCCATGATCGAAAGACTCGGACTTGAAAAGGTCCCACCACAATTAAAATCAACCACCTGGATCGAATACTTCATCATACAGCTCGCCTTCTCCGTGAACGCAGGAAACTTCCTCATCCCGGCTCTGGCCGTCCTTGAAGGCGGACTATCCTTTCAGGCAGCGTTCCTTGCCACCGTACTCGGAGCAAGCGTCGCCTTCCTATTCGTATCATTCCTGTCACTACCAGGCTCCCGCTACGGCCTGCCCGCTCAATACGTCCTGCGGTCCATCATCGGAACCCGGCTGTCGATGCTCATCGCATCCCCCATCCGGTCACTGACGTCCCTCTACTGGTTCAGCGTCCAAACCATCGGAGGAACCTTCGTCATCATCTCCATGGTGGAAAAAGTAACACCCTACACCATACCATTCATCCCGGTCGCCATCGGACTCGCCATCATCATGACCCTTTTAGCCCTCATCGGCTTCGAAGCTGTCAAAAAAGCGACCAAACTATTCATCCCGATCCTCGTGATCGGCCAGGGAATCATTCTCTACCTGTTCCTATCAAAAGGAGCCGATTCCCTCCCAACACTCACACAAGGCCAGGAACCCTTCTCCATCGGAACGTTCCTATTCTACTCAAGCCTCGTCTTCGTCCAATACATCTCAGGCGTCAGCGCATCCTCCGACATCACCCGCTACAGCAAGAGTGACCGTCACGGATTCTGGGGACTGTATAGTGGAAACGTCGTCGGATTCATGATGACCGCCCTGCTTGGAGGATTGAGTGCCAGCTTGTTTAAAGATCTAAATCCATTCGTCGCAGCGGGTCAGCTGACCGACTCCAGTTTGCTTCTATTGGTGATTACGGCTTGTGCGATGGTATCGATGATATCAATTAATCTTAGTAATGCGTATACAGGGGGATACAGTCTGCTGAATGCACTGCCGTCCCTGTCGCGGATTCAGAGTGCCTTACTGTTCAGTGTCGCAGGGATTATTTTAAGTTCGTTTCCTCAGCTGGTTTATAATGCGCAGGAGTATATTTCTTATCTGGGGATCCTGATTATTCCGATATCGGCGATTGTGGTGGCTGATTTTTTGGTTATTCGGAAAGGAAGGATTTCTGAGAGTGCGCTTGTAAGGCTTGCGAGTGGGGAATCGAATTTTAATCGGGAGGCGTTGGTTGTGTTGGGGATTGGCATGGTTTTATATTTGGTGATTCCGGATTCGTTTTCGCCGGGGTTTAGTTGTTTTATTATGACCTCTATTATCTATGTTCTTACTAAAATAAGGAGTAGTACCGAAGAACAGCATCCTATCCAGAAACTTGGTTAAAGATATAAGAGTGAACCTGCAATTTAGGTTCACTCTTTTCTTCTTAATATGAATTGTCAGTTCCTCTTCATCAATTCTTCTTTTCGGGTTTCGTATCTTTATCAGAAATCTTACCCTTCTGGTTTAAATGGTCAATATGCTGGAGCTCCAACTCAGTAACCCCATTGTTCCCTGTTAGCACCTCTTCTTTTGTAACCAGAAAATATTGAGTGGGATTCAACGAATATTTAAACTTCCCATCTTGATCGTATGCTTCCACCTTTACTTTCATACTGCCTTGGCCAAACTCTTTAGCTTTTACCGCAATGGTGACCGTTGCAGTTTCCCCTTCCTGAACTTCAGTCCATTCAAGGGCCTTATTTCCCTCTTCGCTACTCTGGATGACACCGGATGTTTCCAAAACGACTTTGACATGTGTTTCAGGATTACCGAACTTCACATGTAAATTCCATTTCATTTGATCCGGTCTGAGAGGTTTCTCGATTACCTCGAAATTAGTTATGATAGATGGAAATAACTTCCATGATTGGTTTAGAGGAGTCTTGATCCTCTCACTATGGCTTTGGATATTTTGACTGCAGCCTGTCATGATCATAAGACAGATGAAGAAGAACAAATATTTTTTCATTTTCCAACTGCCTCCACTAAGAAACCTCACAAAATTAGAAATGGCATATGACCAAGGATATTCCTATCCTGTCGCAAGCGTCTGAACCAAACACCATGTGATTAGCCTAATTTGACGTCGTAATTATGAAAAACATAAGGATCGATATAACTACTAATGTTGAAAAGGCGATCACTAAAGCTGGAATTGTAATCGATAGATTAGTATTCGGATGAGGTAAAGAGGTCAATCCTTTATATAAAACAAATATTAATAAAAGCACTTCTATTATGAGAAAAATCCACAAAGATAAACTCGTATTCATAGCGCCATCCTCTCATCATTTTCCATGTTACGTTTATTAACCATATTCCCATTTGTCTGAGAGTTAATCGATTTTTGGAATTTTGATAGAGTTCACGGATATTGTTACAAACTATACTTAAAGTCGAACTTGTTGTCCATCTCGTCGTTGATTTTCAGATTTATTTTTCAGGTATACTAATGCTTTACCGTACCGAGAGTCTGAAGCCAATATTATATAAAAATTTATTTTTATCGAAGTATAGAAATACGAAAAACGACAACTTCAAAAGTTATTCTAGTTAATATCTGTCCTTAATAAAATATATTGTATTACACAAAAAATTACATAGAGTTAAGATTATTTTCTTCTCACAGCAACTCTTTATTTTGGGCAATTCCCAAAATAAAATATCTATATACTTAATTTAGGTTACATTACTTAAAGCCTAAATATAATTGAATTATTTTTTATTATCGAAATCGGACCATCCTCTGATATTACTATCCCCAATATTTCTTTATTATGAGAAAATGATGCCATTGATTTATGTCTTGAACCCCCTGATATTTTAGCTTTAGCCTTAGTCGGTTTTAAGATAGAACCAAATCCAATTATTTCATTATTACTGTTAATTAGAACCGCCCCATCTGTTTTAGTGAAATTTGAAAAAGTATCAACAAAAACTTTTTCACCACTAAACTGAATCTTTGTTGGTTTAATCCACTGAGTTTTCTCAACATCATCAAAGTAATTTTCATTAAAGTTAAATACAATTGAAGCGCCTTTTCCCATATGACTAATCTCAAGTATAATAGCTGTTAGCTTATTCACATCTTCAACTTTAATTTTCATAAATTCCCTTAGAATATTTGTAAGTTCCTTATAGTTGCGTATTCTAGGTGTATTATTAATATATTCCATTATTAACTCATTTCCTCTGCCAATTCGTAAACCCATTTCTCTTAACGAAAACACCGGAGCATTAAATCCTTTATTTGATTCTCCTATCACACTAGACATCAACCCGGTTTCTGTTATTAAAATACCAGAAATCATAAAATTATTATCTTCAACAGGTTCACAAATTAAGAAAGTATATAGTCCATCAGCTATTTCTAACAATGGCTTGATCTCCTTAAAATCCGTTAATAAAGGCTTGCTTTTTAAATTAATTATTTCGAATTGTCCTTTTATTGTAGAAGCCCTTAATGTTGATTCTATTTTTAATAGGTTGTCGCCTATAATTATTCCAGTATGTATTTCTCGTCCTTCAATAGAGGAATTCCCCCAACGTAATACTTCTCTGATTATCTTGCCATAATCGATTGATCTTGCATCCGTAATGGAACGTGCTATACGATTGGTAGATTCTGAATAAAACTCTTGTAACACCGCTGGTATGCTTAATCTTTTTATTAAATCTACAACCTCATTACTGTCAATACTAGGGAATTTCAAAATAATATTTTGCACCTCATTTGCAGCTATACAAGCGTGTTTAATAAAACTTCTTATTCTTTGATTTCTGTAATGCTTGGCAGTTTTCGATATATCGATATATACAGCATAATTAGTATAAGGAATTTCTGCTTTAATAAAATCGTAACTCCTATATTTTATTCTTCTTATATTAAAATCCTCACTTCCAAAAACAATATTAGTCTCTTCTTCTATTATATAAATTCTGTCACTTGAAACTCCAATAACATCCGATATGTAATTTACTAAATAACTAAATATTTGTGTATCCATACTTGCCCCCGACTTATATTTTTCTCGTTATTTTTTACATTTCTTTGATTTTATTTCAGGAGTGTGTCCTTCAATTCTTAATAACCGTTATATTCTCTAACAACTTTAGTATTTGAGAACTCTTTTTGTAAAACAAGGTCAGACCCCCAGCTCATTAGCGATAACTGTGCCGAGGGTCTGACCCATTACCTCATTAGTATTAGATGTTTGATTACGAATTCTCTTTTAACAACTTACATATTGCTTGGTAGTTATAATTTTTAGCTAAAGTTAATGCTGTACTTCCATAATTATCTTGAAATTCAACATTAGTCCCCGATTCCAATAGCAGTTTTACAGAATCAAATTTCCCATCTTCAGCCGCTTCCATCAAAGCGGTATATCCATCGTTATTGCGATAATTAACGTCAAAATTTTGGAATGAAAGCAAAAATCTTAAACAATTTATATTATTACAAGATGCTATTATAATATTGTCTCCATCACTATTTACATCATTTACACTTGCCCCAACTTTAACCAAGTATCTAACTACTTCAATATTTCCTAAATGGCATGCTTTAAATAACGGGCTCTCACCAGACCTACACTTCAATGAAATATCTGCGCCTTTATCAATTAGAACTTTCGTTATACTTAATGCAGCAGGTGATTTCATTGCAAAATGCAGTGCAGTATAAGAATTTTCATTTATACTATTAATATTAAGTTGAGTTTCTAGCAAAGTTTCAATAATATTTAACTGATTATTCTGAATAGCAATCATTAAGGCATTATTTCCCTTGCTATCCCTAGCATCAACATTTGCACCATGTTCTAATAAGCTCTTAACAATATCCAGATGTCCATTTTTTGCGGCAAAAAGCAGCGGACTAAGATTACTATCATCATACAAATTAGGATTTGCTCTTTTTTGCAATAGCTGATTTACGATAGTAACATAATTAGACCTTATTGATAGCATTAATGCAGTTTCTTTTTTTCTATTAGATAAATTGACATCAGAATAATTATTTAATAGCCACTTTACAACCTCGGTATGACCTTTAGAAGCAGCAATGATTAGTGGCGTATTTTCTTTTGAATCTCTCCTATTAATATCATTAAACCCTTCAAATCCTATAGCCTCTAATTCCTTTACATTTCCTTTAGCAGCAAGTTCTATAATTAATGATTCTTTACTAATAGTTTTCTTTGACATATGTAACTCCTACATTTTCATTTATTATAACTATTTTATCGGTAAGAAAGTGAAAAAAATTAGCTTTTGGATGATTATTTAAATGTCTGCCCCAATATTCCTTTGACCTAATATATTTGCAATGTCATAAATTTAAATTTCCCTTGAATTATGCATCCTTGTATAATTTTAACATAAATATCCAGTTGTAGGACTCTATCTTTATTTAATTAACTCTAGTCCCTTAAAAAAGTTTAAAAAACAGACCTCCCCCACGGTACATTTAAGTTTTATCCATCCAAGGGTCAAATCCCATTACTCCAAAAAGCTTCCTTTAAATGTTATCCAACTTTACTATTTAAAAAGTTAAATAACAGAGGTTTTTGTAAAAATTTGTAGAATGTTATTACTAAGGAATCGTTTTACTTCTATAGAATTGTAGGAGGATAATCAATGAATGATGAAACAACCAAATTAAATGAAAAATTGAATTCTCCTGATGAAGTTCTTTCTAAAACTGATCCAGGTGATGAAGTACAAAGAAGATTTAGATATCAGCATACTTATACAGCACTTATATCTATCCAAATGGCTTCAGGAAAGATTTCCTATAAAGAATTATTATGTGAACTACATGAGGATATTCTTGGAATACGTAATGATGGAAAATTTGAAGGAATACAAATTAAGACAAAGCAAATATCAGACGGACCATTTGAGTTAGAAGAAGAATCAGTAGTAAAAAGCCTATTAAGGTTCATTAAACTATATAACGAATACCCCGGCTCGTTTAAGAAATTTATCTTTGTCTCCAATTGTCCAACTAGAAATGATGAGACAGGAAAAAGTTTAAATAACCTAATAAATCAGGCTAAAAATAAAAAAGCACATGATCCTTTTAAGCCTGGTACATTAGAAAAGTTTTTCAAATCTCTTTGCGACAAAAGCAATTCAAGTGAACAAGATGTTATTAGTGTCTTATCAATTATTCAAGTCCAGCAAGGTCCAAGTATTGAAGATATTGAATCAAAAATACTCACAGATCACTTAGGGAAAATGACTGAATGTTCAGAAACACCTTTACCAAAATTAAGAATTATCCTTGACTCTATTATTAGTCATATTTATTTTTCTTCGTCTAAACGAGTAGAAAATCCACTTCAAGATTATTTAGCATTTGTAAATGGAAATGGTCAGCTACTTGAAAAAGTTTATATAAATACAAAAAGAATTACTATAGATAAAATTAATAATTTAATTACTGAGCCTCTTACAAAGAATTTATTTCTCAGTTCAAGAAAAGGGGTGCCTTCAGAGAACCACTCTCTAACTTTAACTTCAGACCTAATGTTCTATAAAATGCAGTGTGGACTAATTGAGGAAGATAGTATTGAAATTATGGATGACCTAAGAGCATCTGCTGAAACATATATCTTAAAGAATCATTATAAAACTAAAAATCCGACCGAAACATTAGAACAATTAGATCAAATTCGTACAATAGTAAAAAATCAAGCTATTGAATCAAAGTCTAGGAGCAAATTAAAAGGGGCACCGTATGGAGTAATAATGCTGCACGATATTGAAGACAGACTAGAGAAATTAGTTGAAAGTCGTCATAATATGGTCTATCAAACGCCTTATGAAATCCTTAAGGGCATAGTAGGGATACTAACAAATGAATGTAAGATTGCATTTAGCGAAGTGCCACCAGGAGGTTGGAAAAAGAATGGATCAATCACTACTCGAGAAAATAATTAAACTCGATGAAAATGATGAACTAAATATAATTAGGATTCTTATTTTGATTGATAAGATGGCTGGCCGAAATCATAAACAAACAATCGATGGGATAAATAAATTAGTAAAATTGGATTTTCTCTTACGTTATCCAGTTGCCTTAGAACGAGCACTAGCGCAGCTTAAAGAAGAGAAAGATATTCCTAAAATAGATATTCAAGAATATGAAAGAGAAAGCGTAGAGGCTAATTTAATGTATTTTAATTATGGTCCTTGGGATAGTAGGTATCGGAGATTCCTTACCATTCTCGAAGCTAAAGGTTTAATCGCTTATACAATTAGTGGAAAAACAGTGAAAGTCTCCATTACTCATACGGGACATAAAATAGTTGAGGGTATTTCCGAATTTTCAGAATTTAATCCTTATGTAGTACGGAGTGGGCTAATAAAGAGGCACTTTGGTTCGTTTTCTTCAAAGAAACTTATCAACTTTTTTTATGATGTGTTTCCTGAAATGGTTACGATGGCACAGGGAGAGGAAATAAAATTATGAATTTGAAAATAGAAAAATTAACGCTTACTTGTAAAAAAGAGATAGTAGAAATTCCTTTTGCAAAAAATATTACTTATTTTTACGGAAAAATGGGGGCGGGTAAATCCACCATACTACAATTAATTGACTATTGTTTAGGTAATGAACTTATTGTAACCCCTGCACTTCAACAAGAATTCATTAATGCTCATTTAGAACTAATGATTGGCAGTCATCAGGTTTCACTTTTTCGGGAAAAGGGGTCAAATCAAGTACAAGTAGAATGGAAAGACCAACACGAGTATGAGGTACTAAACTTAATTGCTCCCATATATAAGCAAGAAAACTCTCAGCCACTAATACCTAACACTAACCTATTATTATTAACTGACATCCTATTTTATTTAGGTGGTTTTCAACCTCCACTTGTTCGCAAAAGCAAAAAAACTGAAAATACTGAACTTATCCGTTTGAGTTTTAGAGATTTAATGTGGTATTGCTACCTTAATCAGGATGAGATTGATAGTTCTATCTTTCATTTGGAAAAAGAGGCAAACAATTTCAAAAAATTAAAAAGTCGGGATGTAATGAGATTACTCCTTGGCTTTCATCAAGAGAGTGTTGCTTTATTGGAAAGTGATCTACTTGCAGTTCGAAATGAAAAGGCTACTCTCAATTCCACTGCAAAACAATTACAAAAATTCTTAGACGAGAATGATATAGGGGATACTGCAACTATCATAAAAAAAATCAAGGAAGTTGAAGATGCTATTCATCAGACAAATATTGAGATTAACAATATTAAAAAAGAAATTGAACAAGAGAATATTCATCCTGTAGACAGACTTAAAGAAAAAGCTAGATCTTACGCTGTTTTATTAGATGAACTTAATACATCAGTATATGATATTGAGGTACAAATTACACAAAGAAAAAGACTTCTAGGTGAATTTGCATCAGCTAAGATGAAAGTTAATAGATCATTAATTGCTAGGAACACTCTAAAGGATTTAGAATTTTCATCATGTCCTCAATGTGAACGTGAATTAAAAAATAATATCACCAATAGTAATCAATGTTCTTTATGTCAAGTTCCATTTGATGAGAATACTTATTTTGAAAGTAATAATATTGAAGTAATGAAAACCGACTTAACATCAAGATATAATGAATTAAATGATTCTATTACCCGACTTAATAGACAAAATGACTCCATGTTAAAAGAATTACGTAGAATCAAAGAAGAAAAACAAATAATTGATCAAGAGATACTAGAACTACAAACTACTTACGATTCAATTTATTTAGCAAAAGCAAAAAATCACGAACGAATTTTAGGAAAACTTAAAGCTGAAAAAGTGGCATTAAATCGTTTACTCCCTTTATCAAATCAAGTAAAAGAATTGCAAGATCAAGCCGACAATCTAATTGTTGACGAAGAAAACTTAAAACGAGATCTAAAAGAAGCAAGAGAAAAAGCTGAGAAAGATAACACCAACCTTGAAGAGCTTAAGTCATTATTCCTTGAAAACCTAGTAGAAGTAGGCCTTCCAGGTGTTAATCAAGACGATATAGTATCAATAAGCACTAATGACTTTATACCAAAAATCTATCGTTCGAAAGATGATGATGTATATGAAATGCAATTTTCCAATCTCGGTAGTGGAGGTAAAAAAACGATATTTAAATGTTGCTTTGCTTTAGCGGTACACCGTTTAGCAAAACAAAGAAATATTCCGCTTCCAAATTTTCTTATGATTGATACACCAATGAAAAACATAAGTGAACGTGAAAATGAAGATATTTTTAAAGGTTTTTACTCTTTCCTTTATAGGTTAGCAGAAAACGAGTTGAGAGATTTACAATTTATTATTGTAGACAAAGAATATTACCCAATTTCAGAAGAACTCTCTAAAAAGATTATTACAATAAAAAAACACATGACGCCTGATGATCCAATGCATCCACCATTAATACCTTATTATAAAGGACACTAAACTTTTTAAGATAATATTAAAAGGTAGAGGAATAAGACAAACATTCTTCTACCTTCAGCTACATTTTTTCACACTTGGGGTAACTTCTCAATCTTGTTATTTGCTTAATAAAATAGCTTTTCAAGTCCATTCTCAATTTCAAATAAGAGACTTTTAGACCACTGCCTTGTTTCCGAGCTATCTTTCTTTGCTTTAGTCCTTCTACTTTCCGTTTATAAAAGGCGTTCAAAATAAATGATGATGGCAACTTGTAAGCTTCCATCATCTCATCAAGATGCTAGATCGACTTCACATATACCTCTGACTCGCTTAAATGATAGAGGCGGACCAATCTACACTGAAGATATACAAAAAGCCATTAAACAATTTATAACGGCTTTTTTACGTAATTATTTATTTTGTTTTGCCTCTCTTCTTTATAGTCCAGTGATTTCTTTCTTCTTTGAAGAATAGGGTAAGTCCCTCGGTTTATTAACGCTTCACCGTTCCAAGGGTCTTACCCCATTCACCTATATACTACTAATATTCCTCACTAAGACTTGACTTTATGTGTAGTGTCAAAACACTACATATATAGAAATTATTTATTATTATTTTTTCAAGTTAGTATAGGTGCTTTCTGCTTCGCCCTACCCTTGTCTAAACCTTTCGAATTACACTCTAAACTTCCAACATTCTTCGAGTATATATCTATTATATTGTTTATGTTATCTAAAACTGGTTTGAATTCATCAAAGTTAATATTAGAATAGTTACCTAGAATATACTTAGAAAACATTTCTTTGCCATAGTATTTTGAAACATCATACCTGTCCTTCTTTGTGAATTCTCTTCCGTTTATTTTATGTAATAGAGTAACGTCTTCAAATAAGTCTTCTATATCACATTCCTTCTTACCATTAATTAGAGGGACAGTTAAAAGGAATAAGTTATCAATAAGGTTTACCATGTATTTATCTTCTAAAATCATCCGTTCTTCATTACCAAGACCCACGTGATTAAGAAAATTACCTATAGGTTTATTATTGTTACTCTTAATCTCATTATCAAACATTAAAATCACAGGGTTTATTGGTAAAGAGTTGCTTATTTTTTTATGGAAACTCAGATAATCAGGGGCTGGCTTCTTAGAATCAAAAAAATTATATATATTTTTTAGTGCGCTGCCCCCATCCTGGTAAATTCCTAGAAAGTATTTTAATCTTCTAGATTTATTTAGAAAAGATACTTTAAACTCAAATGATTCATCACTTTTTTTTGAAATCAAATTAGGATATTCTTTATAGCGACTTTTTAAAGCTGATTTTAAATAAGCTATATCCGTTTTTCCTTCAGTCACAATTAGTGGCTTTGGATTTGCAAAAAAATATTTATAAAAGAGAAATTTTTGGTATTCAAGTTCTCTTGAATGAAAATTATTGAAACGGGGGTATTCCCCATCTATTTTGTTATTGTACCAAGTGAGTTGATTTATAAAGGAAAAGCGTCCTTCTAATTGATTAATGGTGGCAGGTTCATCATCAATAGTAAACGTACCATATTTGTAAAGTTGATGTGCCATTGCTCTAGTTTCTTTATAATATATTCTATTCACATTTATTTTCTTGTTAACAACAAGACCTGTAACAACCTGCCTTGAATTCTTATATTGCAATCTTTTCTTTTTTTCATTAATTTTAAAACCAGCTAGTTCTATTTCTTTGGATATTTCTTCATGAAATTCCTTTTGTAAATCTAGGAATTTTTTATCGTTGGTTGAGAAAGTAAGATCATCTGCGTAACGAGAATAATTAACCTTAAATTTATTTGCAATCTTTAATAATCTGTTATCGAGTATTTTACTAATTAAGTTTGAAATGATTGGAGAACTTGGGGATCCTTGAGGAAGTTTTCCTTTATAACATGTTATTTGTGCTATAACTGTGGCTACTTCGATAGGGAGTAAGAAATCTTTATTCTTAATAAAAAACCCCCTGACACGACCAAAATGAATACTCTCGAAATAGTTTTCTAAATCAATATTCAAAACTAATCTTTTATTCCGATGAATTCTTGCATTTGTAATAATACTTTTGTTTTTTTCAAATGCATGTGAGATATTATTTTCTTTCTCTTGCTTGTTTTCTATATGCAAATACAAGGCTTTTGCAAGTTTTTTTTGAATGTCTTTAAGTTCATCTATTGGAGTATTAATCTTACGAATTCCACCATTTTTCTTATGAATTTCAAACGAGGTGTACAAATTGTTAACTTCCTTAACGTACAGTAAGTAGCTAAGTTGTTTTTTAGGAATTCTCAGAAAATCTGCAAGATCATTTCGGGTTTTAATATCATTAAATTCCATTGTAGAAAACTCCTTTATAAATAAACGTGTGGCTACTCATTAGGCGCTGAAAATGCTAAACATTCGAATATTACAGCATGCAAAGATGATCAGAGAAGCGAATGTTCCCTCCATTTTTGTCAACACTTGCGAAACACAAGCAAAAAAATCTAGCCACACGCTTATAAAAGTATACACTATTTTACAAATAAATTAAATTAGAATTTTTATCGTCTTCATATGCGAAGAAGGAATTCGTTTAAAGGGAAGATAATTTAATAAATAATCAAAAAAAGTGAACAAATAAGAACTTTATTATGAGATCATAAATCGAACTCAGATTTAGTGAAAAACGGTTATTTCTTTATTCTATGTAGATATACGAAAATACGGGGTCAGACCCCCAGCTCATTAACGCTTTACCGTACCGAGGGTCTGACCCCAATATCCATACTTTTTTACTTCATTATGAAATCAGGATCTGATACACAGTAAATTAAAGCTTTACTGTACCAAGGGTCAGACCGCCGGCATAAGTTTTACCATAATTCACTTTGATTTTAGTATATAGCAATAAAAGCGAAACCTTTTTAATCCTATGTGTGTAGTAAAGACGGATGGAGGTAAAGAGTAAGAAAGTAGAATTAATCATAGTAGTTTGTCATTTTAAGATATGCTATTTATCTTTAAAGTTGCCTCTACCAAAATAAGATAAACCCCTTTCAAAGAAAGGGGTTTCCCATAACCTCACTATAACTATTCCTCAACATTCTCCTCCGTCACCAACTTCAACGGCACCGGCATTTTAGTATCAACCTTCTTCCTCTGCATAAGCCCCTGCCAGAAGGGCAACTGTCCAACCTTCTCAGGCTGCTGAGCAACGAAAGCTGGGTCAGACCCCTGGCACATTTAATATTCTTTATAAATTTCTAAGCATTCATTTGAACAAAAGTAAGAATTGTTAAAAAAGGAGTCATTAGATTCATATGGGTGATAATATCTTTCACACTCGTTACATTTCCTCACCAATGTAGATGTATCGCATTCACTACAACGTCCAATATACTGCTGATCACGTTGTGGATTCAAAATATTAATAAAATAGGAGTTTTCGTAACACTTATAACAGTCTATTAATGTACAATCAGTTCCTATCAAAAGCTCTGAAAAGCAACATAAACAAACTAATTCATCAATATCAGTAAATGGAGTGTTATCTTCCACTTCTATGAACTCTTTTGTAACCATTGTATAATTTTCACAATCAAGACACACCCATCTATCTCCTCTTATATGATCATCTATAAATTGATTAACACCCTGTACCCACATTTTATTTGTCTTTAAATCAAGTCCTCTAAAAGATTTTAAAAGGGATTCTCCAAATTGAGAATACATGGTACCGTGCATAAAGAAAATGCTTTTTATTATAAAATTGGCTGCGTCATCATCAAAATGAGTGTTGCTACCTTTGTGAACGATAGCATTTCTTAATTCCAAAATATACTTTAATTCTTTTTTAGTTCCATACGACCAATGATGGCTATTAAAAAAGAAATTTAGAACCTGTGAAAAATCTTTAAATATCACACTGTCACCATTTATTTTTTTGGTAATCGCCTCAAGTTTTCCCATTCTAGTAAAATAATATTTTGAGAAAAGCTCCAAGGCTATTTGCATATTAACTACAGCAAATTTAAAGTATTCTTTATCTTGTTTTACTTGTTCAATTAATTCGAACGTAAACTTTAGAAACGAATTAAAAGATTCATATAGTTCTTCTTGTATTTTCTCTTCCATCTAATCATCCCTTTACACTTTTTCACCTTTCACTTAATTCTACATTAGGGTATATTTTCCTGTACATATTTTTAATAACTATATAAAAACCCTATAATTTTCCATAAAAAACATATTTTCTCATTTTCACTTTTAATAAAATTGCTTAACAATCTGAAACGATTAGAAAGGAAAGAAAAATCTAATTTATTATTTCACCTCTCTTTTAAGTAAGAATACTTTTTCACAAAGTCACAAAAATTTGCAAACTATAAAAAGATCTACGCCGCTGTAAAGTTCCATTCCATTAATCAGCCTTTCGGCAGATACAGATAAGCTAATAGCTAGGGAAGTGCTACCTCTGGTTGGTTCGAAAATTGGAGTCGAATCCCTAATTCATTAACACTTAACAGCGCCGAAGGTCAGACCACATTATTCCGTCCCCTCATCTCAATGAAATGTCCTATCATCTCCTCCCTCCTATCTACTATCTACACCTTTAGCGTCTCTAATGGCGGTGGTTTTGATGTTGTTGTTCTCTAAAATCTATTCTTTCTCTAAGTTCTTAAGTCTGTTTGCAGTTTATTTCCGTACCTGATTCACATGCTTTTCGCCGCACGAAGACATTCCGGAATCAGCTTCATTATCAAGCCGGTCAATCCCCGAATCATCATATCCCTTTTTAACAGACAACCCTATCCGATAGAAACAATCCCCACAAGAGAAATCATTCATCGGTTTAACCGTAAAGACATCCCCATACTCATACTTCTCAGACTTCAATCTCTTACAAAATGGCCACATTCTCACTTTATAAAACAGGTCCTCTCGAAACTTCCCAATCGACCGAATATACGGCCTTTCACCGAGCGCCACACACCCTAACTGAACTCCACCTTCATACAAGGCATTCAACAGAATCCACATATACAGGTGATTAAATGTATCCAAATCGAGCATCCAACAAAAACGGGGTCAAACCCCCAGCTCATTAACGCTTCACCGCACCTAGGGTCAGACCCCAATATTTCCTGCAAAAAAACCCCTTCAGAAATTTGGGTCAGACCCCAACTCATTAACGTTTCACCGTAACGAGGGTCTGACCCCAATATCACCAAGTAAGGTGTCCAAAAACCACTAAAAGGGACAAGGCGGCCGCCTTGTCCCTTTTTAACACTATTCGCAGTAAACCTAACACTATCTCTCACCTTATATGTGCCAGTTCCCCCGCTGTTCTTATCTAAGCACGCAATAATGCTCCATTTGGCTCTTTTAACTCCTGCTCTACTATTTGATTCATTTTAGAGAAATGGTCCAGAAATTGTTGTGCCAGCTCTTGTTCCTCCGTGTCACTTTTCAATGAAACGATGTCGCGCAAAATCTGAGCCATCCACGAATTATCAAAATAACGGTACTTACCTGTATTCCATGTCGTTTTTTGAGGGGATTTTTCATTGGCATAGTACTTCCAAAAAGGCATCTGCTTCGATTCCTCGTCTGTAAGTTGGAGTCTGTAATGGGAATGGGCAGGAATATTTCCATCTTCACAAAGTTTACCGATGAAATTATCCTTCACCATATAGACACCTAATATCCGTCTGTCTTTTTCAAGCATGCCGGGATCGACCGCTGTCAGCAGGACCGCACTGTTTTGGTGTAAGCGACTGGGCTTGTTTGGCTTACCCTTATTATTACCACTTTTAATTTCACCAGAGGAAACCGTCCAATCTGAAAAGGAGCTACTCTGTTCTTCTGTATCGCACCTGTAAACCATCTGCGATTCGGGATGAAGTTTATGATTTTTCATACGTTTTTCATGACCAACTCGAAGCTCCTGGTGTTTTCTTTGCCGTTCCTTTTCCTCTTGCTTCTGCATTTCTTCCTCTTTGCGTTCCATTTCCTGCTCGTGTAAAATTTTTTCAAGTGAATTGGCAGCACTTTTATCATGTAGTTTCAAGTGCTGTCCAAAAACATCCGGGTAAACAAATTTTTTATTTTCCGAGGCGAAATGTATTTCAACTACCGTATCATTATGTTTAACGATACTTCCCATACCAAACCGCTCATGTGTAACTTTCTTATTGATTAAATTCAATATATTAGTCCTCCTTGTATAATAACTCGGGTACTATTGCCTAAAAAGCTCACAAAAACTGTTTGAATTTCCCTACGGAATAAATAAGATATATAACTAAACGTTCAATGTAAAAGAATCACCAGGTAATGATCATACCATTTTTTTGATAAAAATACAAATTTAGTATTGACAAATTATTTTATTGCAAGGTAAAATAAAATTTTGTTCAAATCTTGTTGATTGGTACAACCGTGCGTTTTTGGTTTTTCTCCGGTTAAACGGGGACGGATCCAATTTGACTTTTTGCATTAATCTGGAAAAGCGCACTTTCAACTAATGACCTTATCAGCCATTGATGAAATAGACCTGTATTCTCCTCTTCACCTAGTATAAAATACACTCTTCCAAGTGCTCGAACCAGAACTCCTCCGTATGAACTACTCAAACATCATGATTACATCCATCCTGCCAATGAAATGCAAACCGGGGACGGTTCTTACTCTACTTTTTGGGTGAATTCCGGAGATGGTCGAAAGGAAAAGGTAGAGGCGGAACCGTCGCCACTCTACCCCAATTGCAATTGAGGAAAGTAATAGAGCACTTTGGTGGAATTTAGGCTCAATTGGCTCCATGATTGCTGTTATTATTTTCGGACTTATATTTATACTAATGCACCAAGGTACATTCGATTGGATAAATCTGGTTAGTTGTATAGTTTTTGTCCCTAATTATCTACTTTATTTTAAATCTCTCAGTTCTATATCTCTCACTTCCTTCCCTACCCCACTACCTCTCCCTAACAGGCACAAAAGAACCATAAACACCAATAAACGTCATTTCCTTCCCCATAAATCGGGTTGTATGAACAGTAAAAAAAACATAATCATGATACTCTGAATTACTTTTAATCATTTTCTCCCCTAACGCCTTCAACGTTTTATTCTCTAAAGGTTGGTTCGCACCAACTCTTTCACTGACAACACTCAACAGCCACTCTGCGTACTTATCCTCTGTAGGCTTTGTCACATACATGCTGCCCAATAAAATCACTATCACGGCAACACTGACGACGATCCACTTCTTCAACATGATCCCTCCCCTATAGGAACAGGCAGAATGCTCATCCTGCCTGTTCGTTAAAAAATATATGATTGAAGAACACTGGAGATGCATTCAATCAAGCCAATCTTCTCTTCTTACAATGAAACAATCTGGTACTTTATCATTACCTCATGTTTAAGATAACCTTCTCCATTCCCCTACTGCACTGTACAGAACGGGTATGAAGACAAGGGTGAGCAGTGTGCTGGTGGTCAGTCCGCCAATGACTGTGATAGCCAGTCCTTTTGATATCACACCTGAAGAGGATGTGGATAAAGCCAGTGGGACGAGTGCCAGGATCGTAGCTAGAGCCGTCATCAGAATAGGACGGAAGCGGGTGGTACAGGCTTCAATCACTGCATGCTCTAAGGCCATTCCGCTAATGCGATTGGCTTCTACGCGGTCCAGCATGACTACCGCATTGGTGACGACGATCCCGATTAGCATCAGCATCCCGATCATTCCACTCATGGATAGGGTTTCACCTGTGATCAGGAGAGCCCCTAGAGAGCCGATTGGGACAAATATCAATGATGAAAGGATCACAAATGGGGTGATGACTCCCCCGTATGTGATGGTTAGCGTTAAGAACACCAGTCCTATGGCAATCATCATGGCCTGACCAAGGTCACGGAAGCCTTCTGTCATCATGTCTTGTCCGCCACCGACTTCCCATGCGACTTCTTCTGAGATGGGGAGTGAGGCCACATCTTTTTCTACTTGTTCCGTTACGTCTCCAACTTCCTCACTGACACTTTCTGCTGATAATGTGTAGGCAAGTTTGCCGTCTTTATGCTGAATACTTGCTGGAATGAACTGTTCCTCAATCGTTGCGAGTTCGATTAAAGGTTTTGGTCCCTGCGGTGTGAGGATCTCCGTATTTTCCAGTTCTTCTTTGTCACGGATGAGCTCGTTGTATGTTACCACTACCTCGAGCTCTTTGCTGTCAACCTCCATCACACCCGCTGACAGTTCATTCATTTTTTCCTTTAGCTGCTGGTGAATACTATATTGATTGACGCCTAGTTCAACGGCTTCATCTGTTAATTCCAATTTGTATTTCGTTTGAAGCTTTTGTGCAGAGCTGGACACATCTGTTAATTGGTCATTTTCACGTAAGGCACCTCCTACTTGATCGGCAGCATCGAGGAGAGCCTCTACATTCTCACCGTAGAGGGTGATATCAATCGTCTTTCCAGATGGAGGTCCTTCCTGCTGTACCTCTTGCATGCGAACGGTGCTGTCATTGTATGATGCTGATACCAGTTCGGTTATTTCTTCTTCCAGGGCTTTTCGTTCTGTTGTTACGGTGTACCCATCTTGTAATTGAATAAAGAAGGTGGCTTTATAATCAGCCGATGCTTTTTGCTTTAATTGATTCGTGTTATTGACGGATCCGACAGAGCCTTGAACGTACTCTACGGACGCTTCTTTCATGAGCATGTCTTCTATTTCTTTTGCAAGCCTATTGGTTTCTTCAAGTGTTGCGGACACTGGAAGTTCAATGTCTGCCTCTACTGCACTTGCTGGACCACTTGGCAGAAAGGACTTGCCGATGAAAGCGACCATGAAGAGGGCTCCGGCCAATAATACTGCTGCACTTACCATGACCATCTTTTTATGGTTCAGGGAACCCTTTAATAACCGGTGGTATGCCTTTTGAATCCATCCCTGCTTCTCTTCATGGCCTCCTTCTTTTAAAAGCGCCAAAGCCAAAACAGGGATGAGGATGAATGCTACAAGCAGGGAAAGAACAATGGATGTCACCACGGCAATCGAGAACGGTTTAAAAAACTCTCCTACAATTCCCCCTACAAAAGCCAAGGGGAGAAACACTACAACGGTGGCCACCGTAGACGACGTGACCGCTCCGATGACTTCTTTGGTAGCATTTAGAATGAGCTCCCGTTTTGACACATCTTTTTTCTTATGCATCCATTGGAACATGTTCTCGATGACGACAATACTATCGTCGACAATCCGGCCGATGGCCACTGCCATCCCGCCAAGTGTCATGATGTTTAAGGAGTATCCCAAATAGTCAAGAACGGCAATGGTCCCTAATATTGAAATCGGTAATGATAGTATGGCAATGAACGTGGCCCGGAAATTTCTTAAAAACAACAAGATGATCATGATCGTAAATAAGGCACCGAATCCGCCTTCCTTTAATAGGGAGTTGACGGATTTCTCTACCTCTTTCCCTTGATCAGTGATGGCATATACTTCATAGTCATAGGAATCATTGAAGTCTTCCACCTCTTCTTTTAAAAGCTCAACCACCTCTGCCGTATTCGCATCCTGTGTTTTCGTTACATTTAACAAAAGTGCCGGTTTTCCATTATAGCGGGTGATGCTGTTCTGTTCGTCAACTTCTTTGATTTCAGCCACATCACTTAAGGAAATGAACGTTGACTGCTGAGGCTGGGAGGGAGTTGAAGCCTTTCCATTGGGCTGGTTCCCTTGTTGAGGGACAGGGATTTGGATCTTCTTCATCTCTTCAACGCTGGAAATGTCCTCTTCTATACTAACCGGGATCTGCCCTTCTTCATCCAGACTTCCAAGCGGCATCACGTGATTTTTCTCGTTCAACACATTGATGATGCTTGTCACGGTTACCCCTTTCTCAGCTGCTTTTTCTTCGTCTACTTCTACGACCAGCTTGGTTGTGGATGTT